>JAFRQP010000015.1 GCA_017428565.1 Oscillospiraceae bacterium | reverse complement strand
GCTGAGAACGGCGAGAGCATCCTCTTCGTCGGCACCAAGAAGCAGGCGCAGGACGCGATCAAGGAAGAGTCCGAGCGCGTCGGCATGTACTACGTCAACGCCCGCTGGCTGGGCGGCATGCTCACCAACTTCAAGACCATGCGCACCCGCGTGGACCGCCTGGCCCAGCTCAAGAAGATGCAGGAAGACGGCACCTTCGACATGCTGCCCAAGAAGGAAGTCATGAAGCACCTGGGCGAGATGGAGAAGCTGGAGAAGTACCTGGGCGGCGTCAAGGAGATGAAGAAGCTCCCCGGCGCCATGTTCGTGGTCGATCCCCGCAAGGAGCACAACGCCATCGCCGAGGCCCGCAAGCTGCACATCCCCATCGTCGCCATCGTGGACACCAACTGCGACCCCGATGAGGTCGATTACGTGATCCCCGCCAACGACGACGCCATCCGCGCCATCCGTCTGATCGCCGCCACCATGGCCAACGCCGTGCAGGAGGGCAACCAGGGCGCCGACGCCGCGGTTGAGGAAGCCCCCGCCGCCCCCGTCGAGGAATAATCGGATAAAACAGGAAGGGGCGCGTACAACACACGCCCCTTATTCCATGATTTTTACAGGAGGAATCATAAAATGGCTTTTACCGCTCAGGATGTTAAGACTCTGCGTGAGATGACCAACGTCGGCATGATGGACTGCAAGAAGGCGCTCCAGGCCACCGACGGCGATATGGACAAGGCAGTCGACTGGCTGCGTGAGAAGGGCCTGGCCAAGGCCGCCAAGAAGGCCGGCCGCGTGGCCGCCGAGGGCATGGCCTATGCCCGCGTGTGCCCCTGCTGCGGCGTCGGCGCCGTGGTGGAGGTCAACTGCGAGACCGACTTCTGCGCCAAGAGCGAGGCTTTCCAGCAGTTTGTGAAGGACATCTGCAAGGTCGTCCTCAACGACGATCCCGCCGACGTTGCCGCCCTGCTGAACTGCAAGTACCCCGACCGTGACATGACCGTGGCCGAGATCCTGCCCGAGAAGGTCATGAGCATCGGCGAGAACCTGCAGATCCGCCGCTTCGTCCGCTTTGCCAATCCCACCAACGTGGCCTACGTTCACATGGGCGGCACCCGTGCCGTGCTGGTGAACCTGGCTGTCGAGGGCGACATCGACGCCACCGAGATCGGCAAGAACGTGGCCATGCAGATCGCTGCCATGAACCCCAAGTACTGGGACAAGGCCCTGGTTCCCCAGGCCGACATCGACCACGAGCTGGAGGTTCAGGTCGCCCTCATGAACAACGACCCCAAGATGGCCGCCAAGCCCCAGGCGATCAAGGAGAAGATCGCCGCCGGCAAGATCAACGCCTTCTACAAGGAGACCTGCCTGCTGCAGCAGGACTTCGTCCGCTCCGACCTGTTCCAGGGCTCCGTCGAGGGCTACATCGCCGACGCCGCCAAGAAGCTGGGCGGCTCCGTCAAGTTTGTTGACGCTGTCCACTTCGTCAAGGGCGAGGGCATCGAGAAGAAGGAAGAGGACTTCGCCGCCGAGGTCGCTGCCCAGATGAACATGGGCAAGTGAGTGCGTAGTGCTTAGTGCGTAGAAAGGGCGCCCGAAAGGGCGCCCTTTTTGCGTCGATCCCGTAGGGGCGGCGTCCCCGACGACCCGGCGCGCAGCGCACAGAGCGAAACTCTGTCATTGCGAGCCAGTGCGCACACTGGCGTGGCAATCCGTATCCCCCTCTCCCCGGGCTAAAGAGAACGGATTGCCACGTCGGGCTTCGCCCTCCTCGCAATGACAAACGGGCAGGGCTTGCCCCTCCCGCCTCCCGCGTGAGATATTCCCCTCCAAACCGATCGTAGCGCCGAGCATTGCTCGGCAAAAAAACGTCTCCCGGGTGAGATATTCCCCTCCAAACCGATAGTATACAGGTGAGAGACGATACCGCGGATCGTTTTTCTGAGAAGGAAAGGAAAGGACGTGAAAAACTTGGACGACAAAGAGATCCTGGAGCTCTATTGGGCCCGCTCGGAGCAGGCTATCGCGGAGACCGGGCGCAAATACGGCGCCGCGGTGGGCCGGGTGGCGCGAAACATCCTGGCCGACGCGCAGGAGGCGGAGGAGTGCGTGAACGACACCTGGCTTGCCGCCTGGAACAGCATCCCGCCCCGGCGGCCGGACCCGCTGCTGACCTACCTCTGCAAAGTCGCCCGCAACGGTGCCCTGAGCCGCCGGCGGCGGAGCCTGGCCCAAAAGCGCAACAGCAGCTTCGACCTGGCCCTGGACGAGCTGGAGGAGGTGCTGGCCGCCCCCGGCAGCCCGGAGCGGGACTATGAGACCCGGGAGCTGGCCGCCGCGGTGAACGGCTTTCTGGCCGGGCTCTCCCGGGAGGATCGCTTCGCCTTCCTCCGCCGCTACTGGTACGGCGACCCGGTGAAGCTGGTGGCCTCCCGGCTGGGCTGGGGAGAGCACCGGGTCTCCGTCCGCCTTTCCCGCATTCGGAAAAACCTGAAAAACCATCTGGAAAAGGAGGGCTTGCTATGAATCGGGATCAGATCCTGCAGCTGCTGGACGCCGTGGACGACCGCTTTGTGACCGAGAGCGCCCGCTTCGATCCCGCACGGCGGCCGACGGAAAGGAGCGCACACATGAAATCGAAACGCATTTTGACTTTTGCCCTGGCGGCTGCCCTGCTGCTGGGCCTGGGCGCGGTGGCCTACGCCGCGGGCTGGATCGGCCCCCGGGCCATTGTTCTGGAGGGCAAGACCGCCTACACCGCCCAGCGGCAGGAGGACGGCAGCGTCAGCGTCACGGACAACCCCGCGGGCGGCTGGGTCACCCTGTCCGAGCCCCAGGAGACGCCGGAGGATCTGAATCCGGCCATCCGGGAGAAGCTGGAGGCCAAGGAGGCCGCCTGGGCCGAGTGGGAGACCTATCTCGCGCAAAACGACTGGTCGGGCAGAGTTCCGGCGGCCTTCGTCTTCCCCGAGGGGGCGGACGCCAGCGCCGTGGAGGAAAACGACGACGGCAGCTTCACCGTGGTCTTCTATGAAAACGGAAGCGTGATCGAACGGCGCAGCACCACCCGGGAGGAGGTGGACGCCTACAGCGCGGTCATGGACTCCATCATGCTCTACGAGGGCAAGTACGACTTCAACTACCACTGCTCCAGCCAGGAGGACGAGGCGAAGCTGGAAGAGATCGCCGCGAAGTACGGCCTGCGTCTGCGCAGCGCCGGAAAGATTCTGTGGAGCGGAGATACCTGCCGTACCTCGGAGGCCTGGGCAAACGAGGCCCACGGCACCGACACCCATAACGACTTCACCGGCCCCCAGTTTTTGACGGACGCCCAGCTCGCCGCCCGCATCGCCCAGGAATGCTGCCACGGGGATTTCTTCTATGAGACGCCCCTGGGCTTCGACAAGTTCTACTACTTCGACGAGGGCAGCTTCGGCCTGAGCTGGTATGTGGTCTTTACGCCGGAGCGGCAGGTGACCTGCTATGTCTACAACGCCGCCTACGGAACCCTGGTCTCCGGCGATGAGGTCATCAGCATGGCGGACGATCTCAGCGCCTTCTCCGAGCGCAGTCACAGCTGCCCGGACGGGACGGTGTTCACCGTGCTGGAGAGCCCGGAGCAGGCCTATTTCTACACCTATCTGGACGAGTCCTACCTCTGCGGCCACATCAACGGCGCGCTCAGCGAGAGCGAGGTGGACGCGGTGCTGGATTCCGTCTGCTGGAGCAATATCGGGAAGTAAGCGCGGGTTCCGTAGGGGCGACCTGCGGTCGCCCGCCTGTGGCCCCCTTGCCTAAAGGGGGCTGTCGCCCGAGCGGAGCGAGGGGGACTGGGGGATACGGCTTCCTCCTCCGCGCCCGGATCCCCCCGACCTCGCTTCGCTCGGCCACCCCCCTCTAGGCGAGGGGGGCTTTGCGCCGCCCGGCCTTGCCTCCCCCTTCGGGGGAAATGTCCGCGAAGCGGACAAAAGGGAGGAGGACGGAAAACGCGAGGATCAGCGCAAGCCCGAAGCGTTTTTCGGGCACCGCAAGGCGGCACGGTGGCCGGTGCCGCACACCGGGGCGGAGGGAGTCTCGGGCAGCGGACAACTCCCTCCGTCACGGCGCTTGCGGGAGACGCGCCGCGACACACCCAAGACCCTCAAAGAGGGAGCCAAATTCCTCCCCCACTGCAAAACCCGATTCCGACACACGCTGCAAAACCCGATTCCGACTTTCCATTTGACGAAAGGGCGGGGCGGGGCTATAATGGCGGTACCGACTAAACTGCGAAACGGAAGACTGCCATGAAACGCTATCTGACTATCCTGCTGATCCTGGCCCTGTGCCTCTCCCTCTGCGCCTGCGGCAGCGCGGGCGAGGAGGCCCCGGCGCCGGAGGAGAGCGAAAGCCCCTTCCTGATCCTGCCCCGGCCGGAGGATTGGACGGCCGCCCCCGAGGGGGCGCAGCCCGCGGTCACGCCGCCCCCCACGCCGGACACCCGGCCCTGGCATAGGGTGGAGATCAACGCCGACAACTGGAGCCAGTACTTCCAGCTGCGGGAGATCCCGCTCTACTCCATCACCAACTCCGGCGTCATCGCCCAGGTCTATCAGACCTACTGCGTGGTGCTGCGGGACGAGTATCTGGATCTGGTGATCGGGGACGGGGACTACAAGGTGGACTTCACCTTCACCTTCGACGTGTACTACAACACCCTGGACATCGACACCACCAACTACACCTACCGGCATACCGACGACTTCGGCGTCCCCGGCGCCCCGCTGAAGGAGGCCACGGCCACCAAGTCCGCCAGCTATGACCGCTACGCCCTGCGCTTCAGCGCCTACGGCACCGACTACAGCCGCTATCACGGCTACTCCAACGCCTTCTTCGGCGGCTGGGCCAACATCAACATGGAATCCAAGGTCTGGTCCGGCTTTTACATCGACCTGAACCAGGTGCGGGTGGAGAGCGTCTCCGGCTATCTGCAGATCGCGGACTGAAGAGGCGAAACTTGTATCTCGCAAAAACGGGAGGCGAATTCGAAGCTATGTACGAATTCGCCTCCCGCTTTCTGCGGTTTTTTACCGGGTTCCTGTCCGCCTCTGAAGGCAGGCCTTACTCCACGGAGATCATGTAATAGTACACCGGCTGGCCGCCCGCCACCAGGCTCACGTCCGCGTCGGGGAAGGTGCCCCGGATGGTCTCCACAGGGGCTTGGGCGTCGTCCTCGGTGACGTCCGCGCCGTAGTAGACGGTGATGAATTCCGGATGGAAATCGTCAAAGGCCCAGGTCAGCTCCTTGAAGAGGGTCTTCAGGTTGGTGTAGCTGCCCACCAGGGCCCCGTCCAGCAGGGCCAGATACTCGCCCGCCCGGATGGCGTGGCCGCCGAAGTCCGAATCCCGGGCGGCGTAGGTCACCATGGCGGTGTGGACCTTGCCGATGGCCTCGCCCATGGCGCCCACCAGGGACTCCTCCGGCTCGTCCGGATTGAAATTCAGCATGGCGGAGATGCCCTGGGGCACGGTCTTGGTGGGCATGACGATCACGTGCTTCTCCGTCAGCGGCGCGCACTGCTCCGCCGCCATGATGATGTTCTTGTTGTTGGGGAAGACGAACACCGTGGAGGCCGGGGTGGCCTTGACGGCCCGCAGGATATCGTCGGTGGAGGGGTTCATGGTCTGGCCGCCGGTGACCACCTGGTCCACGCCCAGATCCCGGAACAGAGTCTCCAGCCCCTCGCCGGCGCAGACGGTCACCACGCCGTATTCCTTCTCGGGCTCGGCCTCCTCCGGCTCGGCTGCGGCCTCGCAGCCCTCGCCCTCCAGCTCCTTCTCCACATCCTCCAGATCGTCGGTGCTCTTGGGCTTCACGCCGCCGATCATGTCCAGCGCCTGCAGGCGCATGTTCTCGATCTTGGCGATGTCCAGGTCGCCGTATTTCAGGCTCTCGCGCAGCGCGTCGCCGGGAATGTCGGTGTGCACATGGACCTTGAAGATCTCGCTGTCCTCGTTGATGACCAGGGAGTCGCCGATGCTGTCCAGATACAGGCGCAGGGGGGTCAGGTTCACGTTGGGATCCCGCTTGCGCACCACGTACACCGTGTCGTAAATGTTGATCTCCGGCACGAAGACGTTTTCCGCCGTGAAGACGGGCTTCTTCTGCTCCGGCGCGGGGGTCTGCTGCAGAGAGATCAGCTCTCCCCGCAGGGAGGAGAGGATGGCCTTCAGGATGACCATATAGCCCATGCCGCCGGCGTCCACCACGCCGGCCTTTTTCAGCACCGGGTTCTGGTTGACCGTGTCCTCCAGGGCCAGGTCGCCGGCCTCGATGGCGGAGCAGAGCGCGTCCTCCAGCACGGCGCCGCCCTTGACGGCCTTGGCGGCTGCGGCGGAGGCCAGACGGGAGACGGTGAGGATGGTGCCCTCGGCGGGCTTCATGACGGCCTTGTAGGCGGCCTCCACGCCGTCGTTCATGGCGGCGGTAAACTCGGCGGGGCCGGCGGTGTCCAGACCCTTGAGCCGCTTGGAGATGCCCCGGAAGAGCAGGGACAGGATCACGCCGGAGTTGCCCCGGGCGCCCCGGAGCATGGCGCTGGCCACGCAGTCCGCCGCGGCGGCCACGGTGTCGAAGTCCCGCTTGCGCAGCTCGGTGGCGGCATTCTGAATGGTCAGTCCCATGTTGGTGCCGGTGTCGCCGTCCGGCACGGGGAACACGTTCAGATCGTTGATGGCCTGAATCCTGGCCTGCAGGGCCGTATCCGCGCAGAGGATCATTTCCTTGAAGGCGGCGGCGTCAATAAACTCTCTCATCTCTGTGATTCCTTCACCCGATAATGCTGTCGACGTAGACGTCGACACTCTTCACCGGCACGCCGGTGGCCTTGAACAGCTTGTAGCTGACTTCCTTCATGATGCTGCGGGACACGGCGGAAATATTCACGCCCTGGTCCACGCCGATATGCAGCTCCAGCGACACGCTCTCGTCGTCGTTATAATGCACCACCACGCCCTTGGACATGGATTCCCGGCGCAGAAGCTGGAAGGGGCCGCTGTCCTTGGCCCGGCCCACCATGCCCTTCACGCCGAAGCAGCTGGTGGCGGCCTTTCCGGCCAGATTGGTAAAGACCTCGTTGGTGACGCAGATCCTGCCATTTTCGCCTGTGATAGTCACCATATTAGAAATCGCTCCTTTCTGTGGGAGATCGCGGTTTTATCAAGGGATATCAAGCTGAGCATATATTATACCGTAAAACTTCAAACTTTACAAGGGTCATTTCGCCTCCCGGGCGAAAAGAAGCCCCGCGGGCCCCGTCAAAGGCCTCGCGGAGGCGCCTTCTGCGGCGGCGGGACGCGGCGCTCCCCTTTAAAGGGGACGGGGAGAAGAAAGGCGCTGATTCTGCAAATAATTGGGTGAGTTTCATGTTGCCTTTTTGTCAAAAAGATGGTAAACTTACTCTGTCATATAGCGTGCGCCCCAGGGCACGCGCATGAAATCTAGATTTGGAGATGATAGAGACATGCAGAGACACTTCAAAACCATGGACGGCAATAACGCCGCCGCCCACGTATCCTACGCCTTCACCGAAGTAGCCGCAATCTATCCCATCACCCCGTCCAGCCCCATGGCCGACTATGTTGACCAGTGGGCCGCCCAGGGCCGCAAGAATATTTTCGGCTCGACCGTCAAGGTGCAGGAGATGCAGGCGGAGTCCGGCGCTGCCGGCGCCGTTCATGGCTCCCTCAATGCCGGCGCTCTGACCACCACCTACACCGCATCCCAGGGCCTGCTGCTGATGATCCCCAACATGTACAAGATCGCCGGCGAGCTGCTGCCCGGCGTCTTCCACGTCAGCGCCCGTACCCTGGCCAGCCACACCCTGAACATCTTCGGCGACCACAGCGACGTGATGGCCTGCCGCCAGACCGGCTTTGCCATGCTGGCCGAAGGCAGCGTCCAGGAAGTCATGGATCTGAGCCCCGTGGCCCATCTGGCCGCCATCAAGGGCCGCGTGCCCTTCCTGAACTTCTTCGACGGCTTCCGCACCTCCCATGAGATCCAGAAGATCCAGGTCTGGGACTATGAGGATCTGAAGGAAATGTGCGACATGGACGCCGTCCAGGCTTTCCGCGACCGCGCCCTGAACCCCGAGCATCCCACCATGCGCGGCTCTCACGAGAACGGCGACATCTTCTTCCAGAACCGTGAGGCCTCCAACAAGTACTACGACGCCGTCCCCGCCATCGTGGAAGAGTACATGGCCAAGGTCAACGCCAAGCTCGGCACCGACTACCAGCTCTTCAACTACTACGGCGCTCCCGACGCGGACCGCGTCATCATCGCCATGGGCTCCATCTGCGACGTGGCCGAGGAGGTCATCGACTACATGAACGCCCACGGCGAGAAGGTCGGCCTGGTGAAGGTCCGCCTGTACCGCCCCTTCTGCCCGGACAAGCTCCTGGCCGCCATCCCCGAGACCGCCAAGAAGCTGGCCGTCCTCGACCGGACCAAGGAGCCCGGCGCCCAGGGCGAGCCTCTGTACCTCGACGTGGTCACCGCTCTGGCCAACGCCGGCAAGACCGACGTGAAGGTCATCGGCGGCCGCTACGGCCTGGGCTCCAAGGACACCCCGCCCGCCTCCGTCTTCGCCGTGTACAACGAGCTGAACAAGGCGGAGCCCAAGCGCCTGTTCACCATCGGCATCGTGGACGACGTGACCAATCTGTCCCTGGAGGAGCTGCCCGCTCCCGCCACCGCCGCGGAAGGCACCATCGAGTGCAAGTTCTGGGGCCTGGGCGGCGACGGCACCGTCGGCGCCAACAAGAACTCCATCAAGATCATCGGCGACCACACCGACAAGTACGTGCAGGCCTACTTCCAGTACGACTCCAAGAAGACCGGCGGCGTGACCATCAGCCACCTGCGCTTCGGCGACAAGCCCATCAAGAGCCCCTACTACATCAACAAGGCCGACTTCGTGGCCTGCCATGTG
>JAFRQP010000014.1 GCA_017428565.1 Oscillospiraceae bacterium | reverse complement strand
GAGTGAAGAGTGAAGAGTGAACAGTGAATAGTGAAAAGTGAAGAGTGAAGAGAGAACAGTGTACAGTGAAGAGTGCTTAGTGCTTAGCAGACGGAAGAGACGGTGCCCGCAAGCCCCCCTTGCCTAAAGGGGGGTGCCCCAGTGCGCACACTGGGGTGGGGGGATACGGTTTTTCACAGCGCCCCGCCAAAAGCGCTCAAGAATCGCACAAACCCCTTCAGTCTGGCCTGCGGCCAGACAGCTCCCCATAGGCAGGGGAGCCTACAAGGAGTTACGGAGGAAAAACCCCAGTCATCCGCCTTGCGAGAGACGGCGGATGACAGACCCAAGACCCTTTAGGCAAGGGGGCCAAAGAGGAACAACGGAGGATATTGGAATGACAAAATCTGCAATGATAACCCTGTGCGGGCGACCCAATGTGGGCAAAAGCACGCTGACAAACGCCCTGGTGGGGGAGAAGGTGGCCATCGTTTCCAACAAGCCCCAGACCACCCGCAGCCGCATCACCGCCATCGTCAACCGGGGGGACACCCAGCTGGTGCTGATGGACACGCCTGGCTTCCACAAGCCCCGGACCCGCCTGGGGGACTACATGGTGAACGTGGTGAAGGAGAGCGTGGCGGATGTGGATCTCGTGCTGCTGCTGGTGGAGCCCGTGGCCGCCGTCGGCCCCCAGGAGGAGGCGCTGATCCAGCGCCTGAAGCAGTCCGGCGCCCCGGCGATCCTGGTCATCAACAAGATCGACACCGTGGACAAGACCCGGCTGCTGGAGGTCATGGCCCTCTATTCCCAGGCCTATGACTTCGACGCCATTCTGCCTGTCTCCGCCAAGACCGGGGACGGCCTGGAGGAGCTGCAGGCGGAGCTGGAGAAGTACGCCGCCGAGGGGCCCCACCTCTTCCCGGAGGACATGATCACCGACCAGCCGGAGCGGCAGATCTGCGCGGAGCTGGTGCGGGAGAAGCTGCTGCAGTGCCTGGACAAGGAGATCCCCCACGGCACGGCGGTGGAGGTCACCCGCTTCAGCGAGCGGGACAACGGCATTATCGACCTGGAAGTGACCATTTACTGCGAAAAGGACAGCCACAAGGGCATTATCATCGGCAAAAAAGGCGCCATGCTGAAAAAGATCGGGGAGCTGGCCCGGCAGGAGATCGAGGACTTCATGGGCACGAAGGTTTTCCTGCAGACCTGGGTGAAGGTGAAGGAGAACTGGCGGGATTCTCTGGCCCAGCTGCGCAACTTCGGCTTTACCGAGCAATAACAAAAACTGGCGCTGATGTTCCGTGCCACTCTGCGCACACTAAGGGCAGAGGTGGTCAACATGGAACTCGACGCGATCTGGCAGACCTTCGCCGAGACCGGCGACCCCGTCTGCTACATGCTGTACAAGGCCGTCCGGAACGGGCGGCCGTCGAAGGAAAGCGACGCGGGGACGGATGAGAACCCCCGCGCCTCGGACTGAGGTTTACATAACGTGTTCAACACCACCAAGGGCCTCATTTTGCGGGAGGTCCGATACAAGGAAGCGGACCGGATCCTGACCATCCTGACGGAGTCGGACGGCAAAATCACCGCCAAGGCCCGGGGCGCTCTGCGCAAGTCCAGCCGCACGGCGGCCGCCACCCAGCAGCTCACCTGGTCCGAGCTGACTCTCTTCGGCAACCGGGGCAAGTGGACGGTGAACGAGGGCAGCGTCGTGGAGGGCTTTTCCGGCCTGCGCCAGGACATCGAACGCCTGGCCCTGGGCAGCTATTTTGCCGAGTGTCTGGAGGCCTTTTCCGTGGAGGAGCAGCCGGACCCGGCGCTGCTGCAGCTGGGGCTCAACTCCCTCTACGCTCTCAGCGAAAACCTGGGGGAGCCGGCGAAGCTCAAGGCCGCCTTCGAGCTGCGGCTCATGTGTCTGGCGGGCTTTCAGCCTGACGTGCAGGCCTGCGCGGTCTGCGCCAAGCCGGAGCCGGAGGAGCCGGTGCTGAACCTGGAGGACGGCGTGCTCTGCTGCCGGAGCTGCGCCAGGTCCCCCTGGGACGCCGCGCCCCTGGACCCGGACGCCCTGGCGGCACTGCGCTACGTCGTCTCCGCCCCGGCGAAGAAGCTCTTCTCCTTCGCCCTGAGCGGGCAATCTCTGAATAAGCTCTCCCGCGCCGCGGAGCTCTACGTCCAGACCCACGCGGAGCGCCGCTTCCCGACGCTGGAATATTATAAACAATTTCGAGGGAATTCGGAATTCGGAATTCGGAATTCGGAATAGGTTTTTCCCGAAAACTGCGGCATAATCGTTTATTTGCCTTCATTTTGAACAGATAGAATGGAACGACTATTATGAGTTTTTTTGAAAAATCCCTGAATACCCTGGAGCTGCCGGCTGTGCTGAACATGCTGGCCCAGCAGGCCGTGGGTGACGTGGCCAAGGAGCGCGCGCTGCTTCTCACGCCCTCCGCCGATCCCTTTGAGGTCAGCCGCCGCCTGCAGGAGACCAGCGCCGCCAAGACCATGATGGTGGTGCGGGGCAGCCCCTCCTTCTCCGGCGTGAAGGACGTGCGGGCCTCCCTGGCCCGGGCGGACCTGGGCGGGGCGCTGAACACCCGGGAGCTGCTGGACATCGCCCGGGTGCTGCAATGCGCCCGGCTGGTGCGGGGCTACATCGCGGACGACAAGCTGGGCGTCAGCTGCATCGACTCGCTCTTCCACGCCCTGCGGGCCAACAAGTTTTTGGAAGAGAAGATCAACACCTCCATCGTGGGGGAGGACGAGATCGCCGACGGCGCCTCCAACGAGCTGGCGGATATCCGCCGCAAGATGCGCGCCGCCGCCGCCAGGGCCCGGGAGGCGCTGCAGAAAATCCTCTCCTCGCCGGGCTACGCCAAGGCCCTGCAGGAGCCCATCATCACCATGCGCTCCGACCGCTATGTGGTCCCCGTGAAGGTAGAGCACAAGGGCGCGGTGCCGGGTCTGGTGCATGATATCTCCGCCACGGGGCAGACTCTTTTCGTGGAGCCCATGGCCGCGGTGAAGGCCAACAACGAGCTGCGGGAGCTGGCCGCCAAGGAGAAGCTTGAGATCGAGCGGATCCTGGCCGAGCTCTCCGCCGACTGCGCCGAGCACCGGGGCGACATCGACTCCGACTTCGACCTGCTGGTGCGCCTGGATCTCATTTTCGCCAAGGCCAAGCTCAGCTATAAGCTGGACTGCCAGGAGGCCAGCCTGGAGGGGGCCGGCATCGTGCTGCGCCGGGCCCGGCACCCGCTGCTGGACCAGGCCAAGGCCGTGCCCATCAACGTGGAGCTGGGGGAGAACTTCGACACCCTGGTGATCACCGGCCCCAACACCGGCGGCAAGACCGTGTCCCTGAAGACCATCGGGCTGCTGGCCGCCATGAACCAGTGCGGCCTGCACATCCCCGCCGCCGACGGCAGCAATCTGCCTGTCTTCCGGCACATCCTGGCCGACATCGGCGACGAGCAGAGCATCGAGCAGAGCCTGTCCACCTTCTCGGCCCACATGACCAATATCGTCAGCATCCTCGCCGAGTGCGACGAGCGCTCCCTCCTGCTCTTCGACGAGCTGGGCGCCGGCACCGACCCCACCGAGGGCGCGGCTCTGGCCATCTCCATCATCGAGTACGCCCGGCAGAAGGGCGCCATGATCGCCGCCACCACCCACTACGCGGAGCTGAAGGTCTACGCCACCAATGAGCCGGGGGTGCAGAACGCCTCCTGCGAGTTCGACGTGGAGACCCTGCGGCCCACCTACCACCTGCTGGTGGGCATCCCCGGCAAGTCCAACGCCTTTGCCATCTCCCAGCGTCTGGGGCTGGGGGAGGACATCATCGAGGACGCCAAGAAGCGCGTCAACACCGACAGCGCCAGCTTTGAGGCCACCATCGAGAAACTGGAGCAGACCCGGCTCCTGCTGGAGAAGGACCGGGAGGAGGCGGCAAAGAAGCTTCGCCAGGCGGAGGAGCAGGCCAAGAAAGCCTCCTTCCTGCGGGCGGAGCTGGAGGTGCGGCTGGACAAGGCCGACGAGAAGGCCAAGCGGGACGCCGAGCGCATCATCCGCGAGGCCCGGGAGACCGCCGAGGCCACCTTCCGGGAGCTGGACGAGATGCGGGAGAAGGCCAACGAGGAGGACAATATCCAGCGCATCAACGAGGCCAGAAGCGAGCTCAGACGAAAGCTGAACCAGTCCGAGGAGGCCCTGCGCGCCCAGGACGCCCCCGCTGCGGAAGATCAGAAATCCGCCCGTCCCGTGCGCCCCGGCGACACCGTGCAGATCAAGTCCATGGGCATGAAGGCGGAGGTCATCTCCGTCTCGCCGGACCGGGTGCTGACCCTGCGGGCGGGCATCATGAACGTCACCGCCAAGGAGGACGAGGTGCTGCTGCTGGAGGGGGAGACCCGCAAGCCCAAGGCCGTGGGCGGCACCGGCCCCGCCACCCTGCGCTCCGCCTCCTTCCCGGCGGAGGTGGATCTGCGGGGCATGGAGGTCATCGACGCCCTGCTCACTGCCGAGCAGTATCTGGACGGGGCGGTGATGGCCAAGCTCAAAACCGTCACCATCATCCACGGCAAGGGCACCGGCGCCCTGCGCACCGCTGTGCAGAACATGCTGCGGCATAACAAGAGCGTCAAATCCTTCCGTCTGGGCCGCTTCGGCGAGGGAGAGGCCGGCGTGACCATCGTGGAACTGAAATAGTGCCGTAAAAGCTGGAAAAGCGTATAAAAGACCTTCTTTCCCGCCTCCCGGAAATGGTAAAAATCACGAAAGAGCGGAAAGCAGTTGACGTTCCGTCGAAAACTTGATAATATGGTAGAGAATCCGGAGGGGTTCTTATAACGGAAAAGGGAGATGCGGGCATGATTTCCAAGGAAGTAGTCATCAACAATCAGGTGGGCCTCCACGCCAGACCTGCGACCTTCTTCATTCAGAAAGCCAACGAGTTCAAGAGCAGCATCTGGGTTGAGAAGGAAGAGCGGCGCGTCAACGCCAAGAGCCTGCTGGGTGTCCTGTCTCTGGGCATCGTGAAGGGAACCGCCATCACCATCATCGCCGATGGCGCGGATGAGGATGCGGCGATTGCAACGCTCTCGGAGCTGATTGATTCCGATTTCTCCGAGTAAACCTGCAAATTTACATGAATCGGGGTGTGCATTCCGCACACCCCTTTTTCAAACGATCCAATCGGAGGGTGCTTGCGCCGTGCTGGAAGAACTGCGGGAAAAAGCCAATCATCTGCCCCTGTTGCCTGGGGTCTATATCATGCTGGACGCCCGGGGCGAGGTCATCTATGTGGGCAAGGCCAAAAAGCTCAAAAACCGGGTCAGCAGCTATTTCCACGGGGAGCATCTGCCCAAGGTGGCAGCCATGGTGGAAAAGGTGGCGGACTTCAACGTCATCGTCGCCGACAGCGAGTTTGAGGCCCTGGTGCTGGAAAACTCCCTCATCAAGCGCCATAAGCCCCACTACAACATCCTGCTGAAGGACGACAAGGGCTATCCCTTCGTGCGGGTGGACCCGCGGGAGGAATACCCGACCATGAGCATCTCCAGCCGCGCTGCCAAGGACGGGGCCAAGTACTACGGCCCCTTCGGGGGACGCTCCCAGTCCCGGGAGATCATCAACACCATCTGCAAGGCCCTGCTGCTGCCGGACTGCAGCCGCAAGTTCCCCCGGGACATCGGCAAGGATCGCCCCTGTCTCAACTACCACATGGGCGCCTGCGCCGGCTGGTGTCTCAAGGACAGCGACAGTGATGATTACCGGGCGCGGATGCGCCAGGCGGTGCAGATCCTGGAGGGCAGGAGCGGGGAGCTGATCGAGGAGCTGCGGCGGGAGATGGAGCAGGCGGCGGAGGAGCTGCGCTTTGAAAAGGCGGCCCAGCTGCGGGACCGGATCCGGGCCGTGGAGGGCGTCAGCGTGAAGCAGCGGGTCATCGCCACCGCCTTCGCGGATACGGACGCTGTGGGCTTCTGCCGGGGCGCCAAGAGCTGCTTCACCGTGCTGCATTTTGTAAACGGCGACCTGGCCGGCAAGGACGTGGAGATGCTGGACGAGCCCCTGGAGGAGGACGCGGAGGCCGTGTCGGAGCTGCTGCAGCAGTACTACACTGCCCACCGGGGCGGCTGGCCCAAATCCATCCTCCTGCCCTGCGAGATCGAGGATCGGGAGGAGCTGGAAAACCTGCTCAGCGAGACCGCCGGCCGCCGGGTCTATATCGAGCGGCCCCAGCGGGGGGAGCGGCTGCGCCTGATCGAGAGCGCGGCGCTCAACGCCCGGGAAGAGATCCAGCGCCGCACCACCATGGCCCAGCGCCGCTCCAAGACCCTGGAGTGGCTGCAGAAGGCGCTGGAGCTGGAGGACTTTCCCCGGCGCATCGAGGCCTTCGACATTTCAAACCTGGGGGACACGGGCATCGTGGCCGCCATGACCGTCCATGTGGACGGCAAGCCCCTGAAGCGGGACTATCGGAAGTTCCGCATCAAGGAGCTGGAGGGGGCGGACGACTACGCCAGCATGTACCAGGCGGTGTACCGCCGCTTCAAGCGCTATGCGGACGGGGACGAGCACTTTGCGCCCCTGCCCGACCTGCTGCTCATCGACGGAGGCGAGAACCACGCCGCCACCGCTCTCCGCGCCCAGGAGGATCTGGGCCTTCGCGTGCCCACCTTCGGCATGGTGAAGGACGACCGGCACCGCACCCGGGCCCTCATCACACCCGAGGGGCGGGAGATCGGCATCCAGCAGAACCAGGCGGTCTTCGCCCTGGTGGGGAACATCCAGGAGGAGACTCACAACACTGCCATCGGCTATCAGCGTTCCCTGCGCAATGAGAGCTACGCCTCCGTTCTGGACAAGATCGAGGGCGTGGGGCCGAGACGGAAAAACGATCTGCTGAAGGCTTTCAAGACGGTCAAAGCCATCCGGGAGGCCACGGAGAGCCAGCTTGCCCTTATCGTTCCGAAGAACGCCGCCAAAGCGGTGTATGCGTATTTTCATGATGCGGACAAAGGGAACGCCCCTCATCAGTCGCCCGCGGCGACGGAGCCCCTTGTGGAGAATGGCGAGAGAGGGGACGCCCCTCATCAGTCGCCTGCGGCGACGGAGCCCCTTTTGGAGAATGGCGAGAGAGGGGACGCCCCTCATCAGTCGCCTGCGGCGACGGAGCCCCTTGTGGAGAATGGCGAGAGAGGGGACGCCCCTCATCCCTCGCCTGCGGCGACGGAGCCCCTTTTGGAGAATGGCTAGAGAGGGGACGCCCCTCATCCGTCGCCTGCGGCGACAGCTTCCCCCAAGGGGGAAGCCTATAAGGAAGGTGATTGAAATGCGTGTGATTACCGGCACGGCCCGGGGACGGAAGCTCAAGACCCCGGAAAACTACGATATTCGCCCCACCACGGATAACGTGAAGGAGGCCCTCTTCAACATCATCCAGTTCGATATCGAGGGACGCCGGGTGCTGGATCTCTTCGCCGGCACGGGCCAGCTGGGCATCGAGGCGTTGAGCCGCGGGGCCAAAAGCTGCGTGTTCATCGACGAGAGCCGGGACGCGGTGAAGATCGTGAAGGACAATCTGAAAACCTGCGGGCTCAGCGGCACGGTGCTGCAGCAAAACGCCCTGGACTACCTGCGCCGGGGAGAGCCCTTTGACCTGATCTTCGTGGACCCGCCCTACGACGCCGGGCTCTATGAGCCGGTGCTGAAAACGCTGATGCAGGTTGACAACTTGTCGGATGGTGGTATAATCATCTGTGAGGCTCGCCGCGAGGAGAGTCTGCCGGAACCCGAGGCACCTTACCGCAAGGGGAAGGAATACCGCTACGGCAAGGTCAAAATCTGTGTCTACACAAAGGAAAGCCGCGTATGAGCATTGCCATCTGCCCGGGCAGCTTTGACCCGATCACCCTCGGCCACCTGAACATCATCCGCCGCAGCTCCCGGATCTTTGACCGGGTCATTGTGTGCATCATGCACAACGGCAAGAAGCCGAACCCCATGTTCACCGTGGAGGAGAAGGTGGAGATGGTCCGCAAGGCGACGGAGCGCTACCCCAACGTGACCGTGGACAGCTGGGACGGGCTGCTGGCGGAGTACGCGCGGCAGTATCCCGGCGCGGTGGTCGTGAAGGGACTGCGCGCCGCTTCGGACTTTGAGTACGAGTTTCAGATGAACCTCATCAACAAGAAGATCAACCCCGATCTGGAGACCATGTTCCTCACCGCCAGCGAGAAGTATACCTTCCTCTCGTCCTCCGTGGTGCGGGAGATGGCAACCTACGGCGCGGATCTCACGGGCCTTGTGCCCAACGAGCTGATCGCCCAGATCGAGGAAAAGGCCAGGCTTTGGAGGAAATAACATGGAAAACAACGACGTGATGGAGCTGCTGGACATGCTCTTCGGCATGATCAGCGAAGCCTGGGGCGTCCCTCTGGGCAATGACAAGTGCATCATTGAGCGGGAGAAGGCGCTGCACATCATCAGCGACATCAAATCCGCTCTGCCTACCTCCATTGCGGAGGCCAAGCGCCTGGTCGCGGCGCGGGATGAGTTTATCGGCAATGCCAAGCGGGAGGCGGAGGCCATCCGCAAGAGCGCGGAGGAGAAGGCCCGCATCCTGGTGGACGACCAGGAGATCACCCGCGTGGCTCGGGCCCGCTCTGCGGAGATGATCTCCTCGGCGGAGAACAAGTCCGCGGAGCTGCGCAAGCTTGCCAAGGATTATGTGGACGATCTGATGCGCCAGACGGAGGAGAGCCTGACCGGGTCCCTGAATACCATCCGGGACGCCCGCAGCACCTTCCGCGGCGGCAAGCCCGCCCGCAGAATGCCAGCCGCCAATCCCGAGGAGCTGTAAAAGAAAATCGAAGCGGATCGGAAGACAATACGCCGCCTTCGGTGCATCGCACCGGAGGCGGCGTCTTTTTTTGCCTCTGCGCCGTGGTCGGCTTTCTGCTTTTCCCGCTCGTCTCACGGCCTCTCCGGTGGCCGGCCTTTTCTGCGCAGCCCTTTTCGCGTCTTTTCCGATCCCCTGAGGGAACCCGGTAAAAAAGACAAAAAATTACAAAGATTTGCTCTTGCAATTTGCAAAACCCTCCCCTATAATGGAGGTGCAAAGTGGATTGAAGTGGTGAAAAATGGAGCAGGAACCCGGGGAGAAGGTGCCTGTTTCCCTGTATAGATAGAAGGAGCGATTTGCGTGACAGGCGAATATCAACACTCTCTTGACAATAAAGGACGGCTGTTTATTCCTGCCAAGCTCCGGGATGAGCTGGGCGAGATTTTTTTCATTACCCTTTCGATGGACCGCTGTCTCAGCGCCTATAGCAGCGAGGCCTGGCAGAGCTTTTCCGACAAGGTTGCCGCCATGCCCTATGTGAAGCAGCGGAAAATGCGCCCGCTCTTCGCCCATGCCGCCCGCTGCGAGCTGGACGCCCAGGGCCGGGTGCTGATCCCTCAGAATCTGCGGGATTATGCAGGCTTCAAGAAAAATGTCACCGTCGTGGGCTGCAACAACCACGCCGAGCTCTGGGATTCCGAGGCCTGGAGCAGCGTGTATGAGGCGGAGACCACGCCGGAGAACATCGCCGCCGTGATGGAGGAGCTGGAATTCTGATGGAGCAGCCGAGACATGTCTCGGTGCTGCTGCAGGAGTGCATCGAGAACCTGAACATTCGCCCGGACGGCGTCTATGTGGACGGCACCCTGGGCCTGGGCGGGCACTCGGTTGAAATTGTCTCCCGCCTTACCACGGGACGGCTGATCGGCATTGACCGGGACCGGAGCGCCCTTGCGCGGGCGGGGTCCCGGCTTTCGCCGTATGCGGACCGGATCACCCTGGTGCACGGCAATTTCAGCGACGCCGCCGCTATTCTGGACGAGCTGGGCATCCCCGGCGCTGACGGGATGCTCTTCGACCTGGGGGTGTCCTCCCCCCAGCTGGACGAGGCGCAGCGGGGCTTTTCCTATATGCAGGACGCGCCGCTGGATATGCGCATGGACGACAGCGCCCCGCTCAGCGCCTATGAGGTGGTGAACACCTGGAGCGAGGAGCGGCTCAACCGCATCCTCTGGGACTACGGGGAAGAGCGCTACGCCCGGCGCATCACCGCGGCCATCCTGGCGGCCCGGGCGCAAAAGCCCGTTGAGAGCACCCTGGAGCTGGTGGAGCTCATCAAGAGCGCCATGCCGGCTGCCGCCCTGCGGGAGAAGCAGCACCCGGCCAAGCGCAGCTTCCAGGCCATCCGCATTGCCGTAAACGACGAGCTGGGCGAGGTGGAGCGCATGATGGACAGCGCGCCGGACAAGCTGAACCCCGGCGGAAGGCTCTGCGTCATCAGCTTCCACTCCCTGGAGGACCGCATCGTCAAAAACGGCATCGCCCGGCGGGAGAAGGGCTGTACCTGCCCCCGGGAGGCGCCGGTCTGCACCTGCGGCTTCGTGCAGACCCTTCGCAGCGTGAGCCGCAAACCGATTCTTCCGAGCGCGGAGGAGATAGAGAGCAATCCACGCTCCCGCAGCGCCAAACTGCGCGTGGCGGAGAGAGTGTGAGGGTATGAAACGATCGGCTGAAAATCTGTTCCGGGCGGTGTGCCTGGGCTTCTCCCTGCTGCTTCTGGTGGGGAGCCTGCTCTACGGGATCCGGACCGCCGCGTGGAACGAGACCGCCGCGGCCTATCAGCGGCGGGCGGAGAGCCTGCGCAGAGAGAACGCGATCCTTCTGGCCCGCTGCGCCTGCAGCCTGAGCCTGGAGGAGATCGAGCGCTGCGCCGAGGAGGAGCTGGGCATGCAGCGCCTCAGCGCGGAGCAGATGATCAGGATTGAGGAGCCGATCCGATAAACAAGAGCCGTTTCCGAAAGAAAAAACCTTGGATCAGCCGCATATACTTCATTATCATGAAATTGCGGGTGATCGGAATGAAGCACAATCGAAAAGCCGGCGTCCCGGCCGAACAGGAACCGAACCGCCAGATGCTCCGCCGCACGCTGCTGCTGATGGCAGTGTGCGGCGTCGCGGCGTTTGCTCTGCTGCTTGTGCGGCTGGTCAAGCTTCAGCTGCTGGACCACGATTTCTATGAGCAGCGGGCCATCGCCCAGCAGCTGCGGGAGGCGCCCACAGCGCCCCAGCGCGGGACGATCTATGACAGCCGCGGCAGGATCCTGGCCGTCAGCGCCTCGGTGGACAATGTCTATCTGAGCCCTGCGGAGATCCAGCAGTACGGCGAAGACCCGGAGCTGATCGCCCGGGAGCTGAGCCGCATCCTGGATCTGGATTATGAGGATCTGCTGGACAAGACCGGGCAGAGCGGCTCCTGGTATGTGACCGTGGCGCGGAAGCTGGAGCGGGAGACCGCGGACGAGGTCCGCGCCTTCAAGAACGAATACGGGATTCGGGGCGTGCGCCTGGAGACCGACACCAAGCGCTATTATCCCAACTCCTCCCTGGCCTGCCATCTGCTCGGCTTTGTGGGCATGGACAACACCGGCCTGGAGGGCATCGAGGCCCGCTACGACAGCGTGCTGACAGGCACTGCAGGGCGCACGGTCCGGGCCACCAACGCCTACGGCACGGAGCTGCTGTTTTCCCAGTTCGAGCAGTTCCAGCCGGGGGAGGACGGCTGCGACCTGGTGCTCACCGTGGACGCGGCCATCCAGTACATGGTCGAAAAGCATCTGGAGCAGGCGGTTCGGGACTTTGACATTCAAAACGGCGCCGGGGCCATCTGCATGGACGTGAACACCGGCGCGATCCTGGCCATGGTGTCCCTGGACGGCTACGATCTGAACGCCTATCTGGACGTGAGCGAGGAGGCCCGCGCCTTCATCGACGCCGCCGACAGCCAGGAGGAGGCGCAGCGGAGGCTGGACGCCGCCCGCGCCCGCCAATGGCGCAACAAGGCCCTCTCCGATACCTATGAGCCCGGCTCCACCTTCAAGATCATCACCCTCTCCATGGCCCTGGAGGAGGGGGTGGTCAGCCCGGAGAGCGGCTTTTACTGCGGCGGCAGCGTCACCGTCAAGGGCCGCAGCAGCCCCATCCGCTGCTGGAAAAGCGGCGGCCACGGCTCCCAGACACTGACCCAGGCGGTGCAGCACTCCTGCAACGCGGCCTTCGTGAACATCGGCCTGCGGGTTGGCGCGGAGCGATTCTACGACTACTGCGAGGCCTTCGGCCTCCTGAAGCGCAGCGAGGACCCGGACGCCAATCTGACGGCAACTACCGGCATCGACCTTGCCGGGGAGAGCGGCAGCATCTGGTGGAGCGAGAACGTGTTCTGCGCGGAGCGGAACCAGTCCCAGCTGGCGGCGGCCTCCTTCGGCCAGACCTTTACCATCACGCCCCTGCAGCTCATTACCGCGGTCTCTGCCTGCGTCAACGGCGGGCGGCTCATGCAGCCCTATGTGGTCCGGGAGATCCGCCAGCCGGACGGCACCGTCGCCTGGGAGCGGGAGCCCACCTTGGTGCGCCAGGTGATCTCGCCCGAGACCAGCGCCCAGGTGCGCGTCATGCTGGAGCAGGTGGTAGGCGACCCCAAAGAGGGCACCGGCCGCAACGCCGCCGTGGCCGGCTACCGCATCGGCGGCAAGACCGGCACCAGCGAAAAGGTGAGCCTGGAGGCACAGACCGGTCAAAAGGAATACATCGTCTCCTTCATCGGCTTTGCCCCGGCGGACGACCCGCAGATCGCCCTGCTGGTGTTTCTGGACAGCCCTTCGGATCGGTCCGGCGTTTACATCAGCGGCGGCCAGATGGCGGCCCCCGTGGTGGGCAACATGCTGGCGGACATTCTGCCTTATCTGGGCGTGGCGCCGGAGCCGGGGGAGGCGGAGATCTCCGCCCTTATGCCGGAGCTGGAGGGCCTGGAGTTGACCGAGGCCGCGGCCCGGCTGAACGAGGCGGGACTGCGGATGCGCACTGTGGGCGAGGGTGAGCGGGTGACGGCCCAGCTGCCCCGCAGCGGCAGCCGTGTCGCCGCCGGAAGCCAGGTGCTCCTGTATCTGGGCGCAGCGCCTGCCGCGGACTTGCAGCCTGTGCCGGATCTGAGCGGCATGAGCCTGGACGAGGCCCGGGAGACCCTGCTGCGGGAGGGCCTCTTCCTGCGGACCCGGAGCCCCCTGGGGGACGGAGAGCCGCGGACGGTGGCCTATCAGAGCGTGCCCGCCGGAATCCTGCTGCGGCCGGGGGAGGTCGTGACCGTGACCCTTATCAGCGCGGACGATTCCATCTTAGGAAAGTATTGAGGATGCAACATGAAACTGAAGGAGCTTCTTTCCCATATCCTGGTGCTGGCCATGAGCGCCGATCCGGAGACCGAGATCAGCGGCGTCAGCTATGACTCCCGCCGCACCCAGCCGGGAGATCTCTTCGTGGCGGTGCGCGGCTTTGAGTCCGACGGCCACCGCTTCATCCCCAAGGCCGTGGAGCGGGGCGCTGCCGCCGTGCTCTGCGAGACGCCGCCGGAGGACGGGACGCCCTACGTGCAGACCGACGACTGCCGCCTGGGCCTGGCACTGTGCAGCCGGAACTTCTTCGGCAATCCCGCCGGGGAGATGACCGTGATCGGCATCACCGGCACCAGCGGCAAGACTACCTCCTCCTATCTGCTCAAGCACCTGCTGGAGGCGAAGATGGACGCCAAGGTGGGCCTCATCGGCACCAACGGAAACTGGATCGGGGACGAATTTTTGCACACCGAGCACACCACCCCCGAGAGCTATGAGCTGCACCGGCTCTTCCGCCGCATGGCGGACGCCGGCTGTACCCATGTGGTGATGGAGGTCTCTTCCCACTCCCTGGCGCTGGAGCGGGTGGCGGGCATCACCTTCGACGTGGCGGTCTACACCAATCTGAGCCAGGATCACCTGGATTTTCACAAGGACATGGAGGACTACGCCGCGGCCAAGCGGAAGCTCTTTTCCCAGAGCCGGGAGGCTTGGCTGAACGCGGACGATCCTTGGACCCCCTTTATGATGGAGGGCGCGTCCTGCCCCTGCCGGACCTTCTCGACCCAAAGCAACGCCGCGGACCTGGTGGCAAAGGACGTGCGGCTCAGCGCATCCGGTGTGCGCTTCGCCGCCATGAGCGGGGGAGAGCTGGCCCTGACGAAGCTGAGCATCCCCGGCCTCTTCAACGTCTATAACGCCCTGGGCGTCATGGCGGTGGGGCTCAGCCTGGGCATCCCCCTCTCGGAGTGCGCCGACGCCATGAGCAGCGCCAAGGGGGTCAAGGGCCGCATGGAGCTGGTCCCCACCGACGGGGACTATGCCGTTCTGATCGACTATGCCCACAAGCCCGACGCCCTGGAGAAGGCGCTGAAGACCCTGCGACCGGTGACACAGGGGCGGCTCATGGTACTCTTCGGCTGCGGCGGGGACCGGGATCACGGCAAACGGCCCATCATGGGCAGGATCGCCGCGGAGCTGGCGGATCTCTGCGTGGTCACCAGCGACAATCCCCGCACGGAGGAGCCCCTGGCCATCATCGACGACATCCTGGCCGGCATGAAAAACAGCTCCACCGCCGTGCAGGTGATCCCCGATCGGGAAGAAGCCATCGCCTGGGTCCTTGACAAAGCACGCCACGGTGATGTAATATTGCTTGCCGGCAAGGGGCACGAGGACTACCAGGTGGTGGGGAAAGAGAAACGCCACATGGACGAGCGGGAGATCGTGGCCGCCGTACTGGCCGCAAGAGAGAGAAAATGAGGGGAGACCCGTTATGACGATAAAGCTGATTTCTGCCTTTGTTCTGGCCTTTTTGTTCGCCACCGCCTTCGGCAGATTCTATATCCCCTGGCTGCGGCGGCAGAAGGCCGGCCAGCAAATCAAGGAGATCGGCCCCAAATGGCACATGACCAAGAGCGGCACCCCCACCATGGGCGGCGTCATGTTCATCCTCGCGGTGGCCTTTGTGTGCCTGACCCTGGGCTTTGAAAGCATGCTGCACGGCAATTACGTGCATATCTTCGTGCTGCTCTTCGCCCTGGTCTTCGGAGCCATCGGCTTTCTGGACGACTGGGAGAAGATCAAAAAGAAGCAGAACCTGGGTCTCAGCGCCAAAGTGAAGTTCCTGCTGCAGCTGGCCGCCGCCCTGGTTTTCGTGCTTCTCATGCGGCAAATCAGAAGCCTCAGCACCGACCATCTGTACATCCCCTTCTTCCAGAAGGTCCTGCACGTTCCCGAGTGGCTGTACATTCTCTTTGCCTCCTTCGTCATCGTGGGCACGGTGAACGCCGTGAACCTGACCGACGGACTGGACGGTCTGGCCTCCGGCACCTCGCTGCCCGTGTGCCTCTTCTTCGCGGCGATCACCTTCGTCTGGGGTGAGAAGTATCTGGAGCTGGGGCTCTTCGCCTCCGCCCTGGCCGGCGGCCTGCTGGGCTTCCTGGTATACAACTTCCACCCGGCCAAGGTCTTCATGGGGGACACCGGCTCCCTCTTCCTGGGCGGCGCCATCGCGGCCCTGGCCTTTGCCTATGACATGCCTTTGATCCTGGTCACTCTGGGCATCGTCTATATCATCGAGACCCTGTCGGATATCATTCAGGTGGGCTACTTCAAGCTCAGCCACGGCAAGAGGGTCTTCCGCATGGCCCCCTTCCACCATCACCTGGAGATGGGCGGATGGATGGGCAAAAAGTGGAAAGAGGTCGAGATTTTTTGCATCTTTTCCGGCATATCCCTGCTCTTTGCGATCATATCCTTTATAGGGGTGTTTCATCGCGCCCTGTAATTTGGACGGAGCCGGGGAGGTGGATGCATGCGTTATGACAGCGCCCGCCTCGCCGGCTCTTCTCCTGCGTCGGTGAAGCCGGGGCGGCGCGGCTTTGACGGCAGCTTTTTTCTCCTGGTGATGATCCTGCTGGCCATGGGAGTCCTTCTGGTGCTCTCGGCCAGCTTCCCCCGGGCCTATTACGATCCGGGACACGTCACCGGCGGCAACGCCGTCTACTACTTTGTGCGCCAGCTGCTTTACGCCGTCCTCGGCGTGGGGGTGCTGCTTCTCGCCTCCCGCCTGCCCATGGACTTCTACCGCCGCTGGGCCTTTCCCTTCCTGGGCCTCACGATCCTGCTTCTGGCCCTGGTGCCTCTGGTGGGGGTGAAGGCCAACGGCTCCCGCCGCTGGCTCGGGCTGGGGGGCCTGACCCTGCAGCCCTCGGAGCTGGCAAAGCTTGCGGTGATCCTCAGTTTCTCCGTGCTGATCTGCCGCTTCGGGGAGCGGATGAAGCGCTTCCGCTGGGGCGTCCTGCCCTTCCTGGGCATCCTGGGCGTCCTGGTGGGCCTGCTCATTCTGGAGCCCCACTTTTCCGCCTCCGTCATCCTGCTTGCCCTGGGCGGCGCCATGATGTTCCTGGGCGGGGTGCGGATCGGCTGGTTCGGCGCGGCGCTGGGGGGCCTGGGCGCCGGGCTTGCCGTGCTGCTGACCTTTTTCCCCTACGCCTCCTCCCGGATCAGCACCTGGCGCGACCCCTTTTCCAGCTCCACCGACGAGGGCTATCAGATCGTCCAGAGCCTCTATTCCATCGGCTCCGGCGGTCTCAGCGGCCTTGGGCTGGGAGGCAGCCGACAGAAGTATCTGTTCCTGCCGGAGGAGCACAACGACTTTATTTTTTCCGTACTCTGCGAGGAGCTGGGCTTCATCGGCGCGGCCCTGGTGCTGACGCTCTTCGCGCTGCTCATTCTGCGGGGCTACTGGATCGCCCTGCGCTGCCGCCGCCGCTTTGACTGTCTGGTCTGCGCCGGCGTCACCACCCTGCTGGCGCTCCAGGTTTTCCTGAACGTGGCGGTGGTCACCAATCTGGTCCCCTGCACGGGCATCTCGCTCCCGTTTTTCAGCTACGGCGGCACGGCGCTGCTGATCCAGCTGGGGGAGATGGGCATTGTGCTCAGCGCCTCCCGGGAGATCCCGGCCTGAGCGGGGAAGGGGAGAAAGGATAGAAAGATGAGATTTGTTTTGACCTGCGGCGGTACCGCCGGACATGTGAATCCCGCCCTGGCCGTGGCCGGAAGGCTCCGGGAGCTGATGCCGGACAGCGAGTTTCTGTTCCTGGGGGCGGAGGGCATGATGGAGATGGATCTGGTGCCCCGGGCGGGCTATGAGATCCGCGGCCTAAAGATCACCAACATCAGCCGGGAGCGGTCCCTCTCCGGCGTGCTGCACAACGTGGACACGGTGAAAAACGTGCTGGCCTCGGAGCGGGTCTCCCGGAGGATCCTGAAGGACTTCCGGCCGGACGCGGTGATCGGCACCGGCGGCTATGTGTGCTACCCGGTGCTCTCGGCGGCGGCCAGGCTCCGTATCCCCACCCTGGTGCACGAATCCAACGCCCTCCCGGGTCTCACCACCCGGATGCTTGCGGACAAGGTGGACGCCATCCTGGTGGGCTTTGAGGAGAGCCGGCAGCACTATCCGGAGCCCGACAAGGTTTCCGTCACCGGCACGCCGGTGCGGGGGGAGTTTTCCCACTATACCAAGGACAGCGCCAGGGCGGAGCTGGGCCTGGACCCGGCGGAGCCGCTGGTGGTGTCGGTCTGGGGCTCTCTGGGCTCCGGGCACATGAACGGCGTTCTCACCCGGATGCTGCCCCGCCTCCGGGGCCAGCGGCGCTTTCGCATGATCCACTCCGTGGGGAGCCGCGATTACGCGGTCTTTCTCCGCACCCTGGCCGAGGGGAAGCTGGACCCGGCGGAGTGCAACGTGGACGCACGGGAGTACATCTTCGACATGCCCCGGGTCATGGCGGCGGCGGATCTGATCCTTTGCCGGGCCGGGGCCTCCACCCTGGCGGAGCTGACCTATATGGGAAAGCCGGTGCTGATCGTGCCTTCCCCTAACGTGACGGACAACCACCAGGAGAAAAACGCCCGGGTGCTGGAACGGGCCGGCGGCGCCAAGGTCTTCCTGGAGGGGCAGTTCGACGAGGAATCCCTGCTCCGGGAGATCGACCGGCTGCTGGACACCCCGGAGGAACTGGCGTCCATGTCCAAAGCCATGGCCGCCCTCTCCGTCCCCGACGCAACGGACAAAATGGTGGACAAGATCCTGAGCCTGACAAGAAAGTGAACAGAGAAAAGTGAAAAGTGAAGAGTTGAGGTGTCGCCCTCGGCGACGGATTGAAATCTATCACGCCTTCGGTGTGATACCATATTTTCACTGTTCACTGTTCACTGTTCACTCCACACTCTACACTCTACACTTTTCACTCTTCACTTTTCACTCTTCACTCAAATCCCCCTCTGCGCATAGAATGGCCTGATTCTGTGCGCGGGGGGGTATTTTCAT
Source organism: Oscillospiraceae bacterium (assembly GCA_017428565.1). GTDB lineage: Bacteria > Bacillota > Clostridia > Oscillospirales > Oscillospiraceae > Limivicinus. Next base: position 135,199 of record JAFRQP010000014.1, on the reverse strand, counting down.
GGACATTTGGCGGATCCGAGGCGGCGCGCGTCTGGAGGGGGAGTGCAGCGTGCAGGGCTCCAAAAACGCGAGCCTTCCGATCCTGGCGGCCTGCCTTCTCTGCCCGGGGACGGTGGAGCTCCGGCGGGTGCCCCGGCTGCGGGACGTGGACGCGGCGCTGCAGATCCTGGAGCATCTGGGCTGCCGGGTGCGGCGGGAGGGAGACCAGGTGTACATAGACGCCTCCGGCGTCAATGGCTGTGAGATCCCGCCCGCGCTGATGGAGCGGATGCGCTCCTCGGTGATCTTCATGGGGGCGCTGCTGGCCCGCTGCGGCCGGGCGCGTCTGAGCCTGCCCGGGGGCTGCCGGCTGGGAAAGCGGCCCATCGATCTGCATCTGCTGGCGCTGCGGCGCCTGGGCGCGGAGATCGAGGAGGAGGACGGGGAGATCCGCTGCCGCCCGTCAAAGCTCCGGGGCGCCAGCATCCGCCTGCCCTTTCCCAGCGTGGGGGCCACGGAGAACGCGCTGTTGGCCGCCTGCGGCGCCGAGGGGGAGACTCTGATCCGCGGAGCCGCCCGGGAGCCGGAGATCGTGGCCCTGCAGGACTTCCTGCGCGCCCTGGGCGCCCGGGTCGAGGGGGCTGGCACGGCCACGCTGCGCGTTTCCGGCTTCTCTCCCCGCGCCTCCGCCCGCTTCCGCATCCCGGCGGACCGGATCGCCGCATCGACCCTTTTGTGCGCCTGTGCCGGCTGCGGCGGAAAACTTTGCCTGAAAGATTGTGATCCGGGACATTTTTCTACCGTTCTCCACTTCCTAAATCAGGCGGGCTGTGTTATAATACAAAAACACGACCGGGTGACCCTGTCCTCCGCCGGGAGGCTGCGGGCTGTGGGCCCCGTCGTCACCGCGCCCTATCCCGGCTTTCCCACCGACGCGCAGCCTCTGTTGATGGCGGCGCTGCTGCGGGCGGAGGGGGAGAGCGTCTTTCGGGAGACGATTTTTGAAAACCGCTACCGGCAGGTGCCCGCCCTGCGGAGGCTGGGCGGCTCCGTCCTTCTCTGCGGAAGAGAGGCCCGGGTCCGCGGAGTGGAGAGGCTGCGCGGCGCGGCGCTGGACGCCACGGATCTGCGCGGCGGCGCCGCCATGATCCTGGCCGGCCTTGCCGCCGAGGGGGAGACCCTGCTGCGGGACGAGGGACACCTTGCCCGCGGATATGAGAATTTTGACGCCTGCCTCCGGGATCTGGGGGCGGATCTGAGCTTGAAGCACGAAGGAGATTGCCATGGCATTTTCGTTCAAAGCACCCAAAATCACGGATGAGGAGGAGCGCAGCGGCTTTATGCGCGCCCGCCGTCGGGCCTTCAGCGGACCGCTGATGTTCGTGGTGGTGGTCGTGGCCGCCATTTTTGTGATGAGCGTGCTCTTCCGCGTGGAGGACATCCAGGTGGTGGGCAACCACCATTATACGGCGGAGGAGATCATCCGTGCGGTGGACATTGAGGAGGGCGACAACCTCTTCTTCTTCGACCGCTTTGCCGCCGTGGGCCGCGCCTTTTCCAAGCTCCCCTATATCGAATCGGTCACCATCGAGCGTAGCCTGCCCAACAAGGTTGTCATCACCGTGGAGGAGACCACGGCCCTGGCTTATCTGCAGCTGGGCGAGGAAAAGTGGACCCTGGACCACAACTGCAAGGTCCTGGGCAAGGCTGCCGAGGGGGAGGAGGAGAGCCTGCTGCCCGTGGTGGGCATGCGCCCCGGCACCCTGATGATCGGCGAGATCATGGAGACCGAGGACGGCGACCTCGCGCCGGTGGAGTATCTGGCGGAGGTGCTGGATCAGATCGAGGCCCGCGGCCTCACGGATCAGGTCACGCGGATCGACTTCACCAATCCTGAGAGCCCTGAATTCGATTACGGCGGCCGCTTCACCGTGGTGCTGGGCAAGCGGGAGAACGTGGAACACAAGTTCGGTATGTTTGTGACGGTGCTGGGAATGCTGAAGGAGGGCGACGTGGGAGTCATCGACGTTTCCGACGGGACGAAGGCCCATTTCAGCCCCAACTGAGGTCTGGGGTGACAAAACGCTTACAAAAAATAAAAAAATCTATTGACCGTGGCTAAAAAATGGTTTAATATAATCGAGAGCTGTTATAGCCGCTTGAATGGATAAAGATACGAGAATATACAGGAGGCAAAACTTATGGATTTCAGAGCCGAAGCAGGTCCCGAAAATGTTGTGACCCTGAAGGTCGTCGGCGTCGGCGGCGCCGGCAACAATGTTGTGAATCGCATGGTGAAGGCCGGCACCCAGGGTGTTGAGTTCATCGCCATTAATACGGACAGGCAGGCCCTCGCGGTCTCCAATGCCGATCAGAAGCTGCAGATCGGCGAGAAGATGACCCACGGCCAGGGCGCCGGTTCCGATCCCGAGATCGGCAAGCGCTCCGCTGAGGAGAGCCGCAACAATATCGCCAAGACCATCGAAGATGCGGACATGGTCTTCATCACCGCCGGTATGGGCGGCGGCACCGGCACCGGCGCTGCTCCCACCGTGGCTGAGATCGCCCGGGAAGCCGGCATCCTCACCGTGGGCGTGGTCACCAAGCCCTTCGGCTTTGAGGGCAAGCGCCGCATGGACCAGGCCAACGCCGGCATCAAGGAGCTGCTCACCCGGGTGGACTCCCTGCTGATCATCCCCAACGATCGTCTGAAATACGCCACCGACCAGAAGGTCACCCTGGCCAACGCCTTTGAGATCGCGGACGACGTGCTGAAGCAGGCTGTCACCAGCATCTCCGACCTCATCAAGAACACCGGCTTCATCAACCTGGACTTTGCCGACGTGACCTGCATCATGAAGAACGCCGGTTTCGCCCACATGGGCGTGGGTCATGCCGCCGGCAAGGGCAAGGCGGAGGACGCCGCCCGCATGGCCGTGGCCAGCCCTCTGATGGAGACCTCCATCAACGGCGCCCGCGGCGTGCTCATCAACATCACCGGCTCCGAGGATATGGGCCTGGAGGACGTGGAGGCCGCCGCCAACCTGGTGCAGGAGGCCGCTCACCCCGAAGCCAACATCATCTTCGGCGCCACCTTCGATCCCTCCATGCAGGATGAGATCCGCGTGACTGTCATCGCCACCGGCTTTGAGGAGAAGCCCGCGGAGGGCGCCAAGCCCGCCGAGGAGAAAAAGGCCGCTCCCGCCGTGACCATGAACCCGATCCGCCCCGCGGCGCCCAAGCCCGCCGGCCTCTTCACCGGCGCTGCCGAGAAGGCCGCTGCCGCCGTCCCGCCCCCGCTGCCGGAGGAGAACGAGCCCGCTGCCGTCGAGGATCCCTTTGACAGCATCTTCAAAATCTTCAACACCAAATAAGAGCTGAAACAGCAAAAAAGCTCCCCCGTTGGGGGAGCTTTTTTGGCACTTGCGAAATGCATTTCGCAAGTGAGAACTCGCGCTTATCGCCCTCGGCTCGCGGAGGGCCGCCTCGGTTGGTCGGCGCGAGGGCTCGCACAGCTCGCCTTTGGGTGTTTTTGAGTCGGCAAAGCGGCCTCAAAAAACGATTGAGAATACTTTCGGGGCAACAGATGAATTGGCTTGTGTTTCCCACATCGGCCTGGCTTTATAAGGAGGATTTCATGACCAAGAAGCTTTACAGGGTACTGCGCGGGACGCTCCGTCTGTACCTGGACAAGCAGATCCCCCGCTCGGCGGCGGCCATGTCCTATTACCTCACCATGTCCCTCTTTCCGCTGCTCATCTGTCTGTATACGCTGCTGGGCAGCAGCTACGGTCGGATGCTGCAGCTTCTGGATCTGGTGGATCAGTTTTTGAGCCCGGAGGCCACCCGCTATGTGAAGAGCTTTCTGCTCTATGTGGCGGAGAGCCCCAGCTCCGCCATGCTTCTCGCCGGGCTGACCCTGCTGCTGACCTCGGCCTCCGCTGCCATGCGGGTGATGCGCCGGGGCATGCGGGAAATCCGCGGGGTCGAGGAGAAAGGGGAGGGCTTGCGGGACTGGCTGGCCAGCCTGTTCTTCTCCCTGGTCTTCCTGGCTGCGCTGTATTTTGGGATCCTGGTGCTGCTCACCGGGCAGACCTTCCTGGAGCTTCTGGAACGGCACTTGCCGGGCCTGCACATCAGCGGCTACTGGAAGCTGCTGCGCTACCCGGTGCTGGGGGGCCTTGCCTTCCTGGCCCTCTGGGGCATTTACGCCCTGTCCGGCAGAGAGCACGGGAGAAACAGGAGCACGCTGCCAGGCGCTGTGGCCGCCACTGCCGGGATCCTGCTTATGAGCGGGATCTTCTCCCGCTTCATTGCCGCCTCCTATCGCTACCCGCTGGTCTATGGCTCGCTGGCTTCCATCATCCTGCTGATGGTCTGGCTCTTCCTCTGCAGCCAGACGATCTATCTTGGCGCGGCGGTGAACGCCAGCCTGGATCAGCAGAAAACAAAAGAGTGATGTTGAATATTAGTTGATATAGGCGAAGAATGCGATTACAATATAAAGGGAAAATGTTTAGACAAGTATGATGGGAAGACAGAAAGGGGGCCAGACGGAGATGCGCGAGATAGACGATCGCTACCCGGAATACGCGCGCCCCTATTGCCCGCTGGGACGGACAAAGCGCGGCGCCCGACTCACGGGAAACGAGGCGACCCTTCTGGCCGTCCGCCGGGCGGAGCGTCTGAATCTGATGCGCAAATACTTCACCACTGGCGCCGCGACCCTGATCGTGATCGTGATCCTGCTGCTGATCCCGGATACCCTGCCGGATGGGCCGCCCGAGCTGCCTCCGCCCACCCCGGATCCGATCGTGGAGCCGACGCCCACCCCGCCCCCGGGGCCGACGGAACCGCCGATCCTGCCGGAGACGCCGCCGCCCGAGGTGAACCCGACGCCGACGCCCGCGCCCACGCTGACGCCTGCGCCCACGCCGACGTCTGCACCGACACCGACCCCACCGCCGACGCCGACGCCGACGCCAACGCCGACGCCAACGCCGACACCGACGCCTGCGCCGACACCGACGCCGACGCCGCACCCGACGCCGACCCCGACCCCGACCCCAACGCCGACGCCTACGCCTACGCCTCCGCCGACTTTGACCGCGCCGGCCTTTACCGGCATCAGCCAGTCCCATTCGATGTCCGTGGTGGATGATCCCAGTCCCTATGATGATTTTTATTATGCTTATACCATCGCGCTGAACGACGCGGACCGGACCAAGCCCATCACGGCCAGACTCCAGCTGCGGGATGTGAAGGGCGGCGGCTGGCAGGAGGTCAGCGGCAGCAGCAGAAGCTACAGCGGCAGTTCGCCCAACTGGGCCGGCACCATCGCCTATGACATGTTCTCTGTGGATATGGGCACAGAGCCGGGCGTCCTGCGGGAGATGCGCGTCGTCTGCGACTACACGATGAAAAACGGCGCAGCGGGCACGATCTACAGCACCAGCTGCGGCAGCATCTGGTCTTACGGGGGCGATTATCTGAGCCCCGTTTCCGCCGAGCTGCGAGACGGGAAGCTGACCGCAAAATTCCAGGTGGACACCGGCCTGATCCTGGATCTGAGCAAGGTGACGCCCACGGAGCTGGTGCTCTGGAGCGGCAGCGAGACCTACGATCTTCTGGGCAAGGCGGAGATCACCGGCCCGGAGGCGGACGGCAGCATCACCGTGAGCTATACCCTGAACGGGGAGACGCTGAACCCCTTGGTCTACAACGACCTGGACCTCAAGCTCAACTACAAGGACATGGGCGGGGCCATTGACTGGAGCTGCATCGCGCTGGTTCAGTTTGACGCCCACACCGCACCGACCCTGAGCCTGGATCTCGGCAAATGGGTGGAGCCCGGCGCCTATGAGCCCGGCTATGGCGTGAGTTGCGATCTCAAGCTGAACGATCTGCTGGGCGGCCAGGCCTTTATCACCCTGCAGAAGTTGGGTTCCGGCGGCTGGGAGACCGTTGCGGACTTCGGAACCCTGGAATACAACGCCTCGGTTGAAGACGATCACGGCATACTTAACTTCGCCTACTATGATCCCGAGCTGGACGCCCTCTGGGGCGTGGACGACGTTGGCCGCCGCTACAAGGCCAAGTTCGTGATTTATTACGTCTACCCCGACGGGACCACCGGCACGATGGAGAGCCCCGTGTTCGAGCAGTACGGCGGCGGCTTCGCCCACTACGCCAACAGCCCGGCGATCTCCTACGACGCGGAGAACAAGCAGCTGGTGGCAGAGCTCGTCATCGATCTCTCCCTGGTGGAGCCGGAGAACGTGACAGTCATCGCAGGCAGCGCGACCCGTGAATGGAGCAATATTGGTACGCCGCACCTAAGCAGGGTCTATACCGCCGGAGACGGCACGCTCCGGTGGGTCTTCACGGTGCCTTTGGAGGAGTTCAGTCCAGGCCAGTACTCTTTCGACGTCGGCCTGCGCTACTACAACGGCACGGGTCCCCGCTGGGAGCAGGAGGTCTTTACCTACAACTACATCAGCTGAGATACACGCTTGAGAAGAAGGAGGATCGAAATGAAAAAGAAAAACACCAAGACCTACATCGGCATTGTCCTTATGGCGATCCTGGCACTGTTCCTGGCCAATCCCCAGTGGCTGCCCCTGTCCAGGGAACTGAAGGCCGCCGTTGCCGATTCGGAGAAGAGCAATCTCTTCTTCAAAAGCGATGCCCATACCACCATCGCCCAGCTCATCACCCTGGTGCTGGCCATGGCGCTGGTCTGGCTGGCCTACCAGATCGTGAAGCTGATCCTCGCCGCGCTGGCGAAGCGCGGCGGCAGAACGCAGACCGTCACCAATCTGATCTCCGGCCTGCTCAAGTACATCGCGGTGATCGCGGCCGTGGTCTGGGGTCTCAGCATCCTGGGCGTGAACGCCACCGCCGTGCTGGCGGGCGTCGGCATCGTGGGTCTGATCCTGGGTTTCGGCGCCCAGAGTCTGATCGAGGACATCATCACCGGCGCCTTCATCATCTTTGAGAATCAGTACAGCGTGGGCGATATCATCATTCTGGACGACTTCCGCGGCACCGTGCGCAACATCGGCGTGCGCACCACTGTCATCGAGGACGCCGGCGGCAACCTGAAGGTAGTCAACAACTCCGACATCCGCAACTTCCAGAACCGCTCCCGCAACAACTCCGTGGCTCTGGTGGTGGTCAGCGTGGCCTACCACACCGATCTGCGCAAGCTGGAAAACATCCTGCAGGAGAATCTGCCCAAGCTGAAGCAGGAGCACCCGGACCTGTACCTGTCCACGCCCCGCTACCTGGGTGTGGATCAGTTGGCGGATAGCGGCATCAATCTGAAATTCGCCGCCGACGTCAAGGAGGAGAACATCTTCGCCGGACAGCGTATGCTGGCCCGGGATCTGAAGATCCTCTTCGACGAAAACGGCGTGGAGATTCCCTTCCCCCAGGTGGTCGTCCACAAGGCGGACGAGTAAAAAGACAAACAAGACGCAAACCACCGGCAAAGCAAAGGCTTTGCCGGTGGTTTGCGTCTTGGGAATCACATGAACTTGTCGATGGCCTCGTTGAGCGCCTGCAGGTCCGCGTCGTGAGCGTCGGCCACGCAGTGCTCCAGATGGTCCTTGAGAATGACCTTGGCCGTGCTGCTCAGTGCCGAGCGCACCGCGGCCAGCTGGACCAGCACCTCGGTGCAGTCCCGCCCGTCCTCCACCATGCGCTTGACGGACTCCAGGTGCCCGATGGCACGGGAGAGCCGGTTCAGGACGGCCTTGGTCTGGGTGTGCACGTGGCCGTGGCCGTGGTCGTGCCCATGATCGTGATCGTGTTCAACAGGATGGGCGTGGACCTGCCCGTCCCCGTGATCGTGATAGTAGAGCTCTTCTTTTTCGTGTTCGTGCATGATGCTTCACGCTTTCTCCAGGATTTCAAAGCATTATAATCGTATTTCCGTCATTTTGCAAGCCCCCCGGGGGGATATGGGATGAGTGAAGAGTGAAGAGTGAAAAGAGAAAAACGAAGGAATGAAGAGCGGAGGAGAAGGGGCTTCAGACCAAGAGGATCGGGACCTCCTGCTGGATGGAGAGGCTTTCCGGCGTGACCTCGCAGTCCAGGGCCAGAAGGCGGACGCCGGCCTCGCTTGCCTCCGCCAGCGCGTCGGCAAAGGCCGGGTGGGTGGCCCGGTTGGGCTCAAAATGCCGGACGCCCCGCATCTGTACCACGAATACGGCCCAGGCCTCATAGCCCTCTTCCACCGCCGCGGCCAGACCGCGCAGGTGCTTCACGCCCCGCTCCGTGGGGGCGTCCGGAAAGCGCACCACCCCGTCCTCCTCCAGCGTGACGCCCTTGACCTCGGCAAAAAAGCGTCGTTCCCCGGCCTCAAAATAGAAGTCGAAGCGGGAGTCGCCGTGGACGCACTCGGGCCGGATGCGCTCCGGCACAAAGCCCGCCCCGCCGGCGCGCAGCCACTCGCCGAACACGGCGTTGGGCGCGGCGGCGTCCATGTTGATGAGCCGCTCGCCCTTTCGCACCGCGATCAGATCCCAGGCGGTCTTCCGGGCGGGATTGGCGGCTCTCTGCAAGAAAACCTCCGCCCCGGGGACCAGCAGCTCCCGGCAGCGCCCGGTGTTTTTCACATGACAGACGGTCTCCTTGCCGTCCAGCTCCGCCAGCGCGATGAAGCGGTTGGGGCGGCGGAGAAAGACAGCCTCCCGCAGGTTCTCATAGATCATCGGGCGTATTCCTCCGCCCACTGCGCCAGAAGACGCAGACTCTTTTTGCGGTGCAGGCCGCTCAGATCTGCGATAACCGTGTCCGGATCGGCCCGGAGGGCTTTCCAGAGCTGTCCGATATTCTGCTCGACCCGGTCGCTGAGCCCCAGGCGGCGGCACATGGACTCCGCCTCCTTCCGGCAGAGCAGCACGCCCACCAGGGGCGTCGGGGCGTTCAGAAGCTCTGCCAGCGCCTCCCGGAACTGGGGGATCAGCAGCTCGAAGCCGCCGACTGCGTCCAGCACCGCAAAGGGGTACCAGGCCGCCTCCCGCAGCAGGCGGACGCCCTCCGAGCGGAAGACCTCGTTGTCGTGCCGGGGCGGCGTGCCCGTGAGATTCAGATAGGGCAGCGCCTCGAAGCCCTCCACGCCGCCTGCTGCGGCGGCGGGCAGGAGGGAGCAGCGCAGCAGCGCGCCGCCGTCCCGCTCATTATCTGTGATGATCCCGCCCGCACCGGCCAGGGCGGAACCCAGCGTCTTTCGGATTGCCTCGCTTTTCCCGCAGCCCGCGGGCCCGGTCAGAAACAAATGCTTTTGCATATCCTCGCCTTCTTTCTCTCCCGATTATACGCGCTCCCGCCTGCTTTGTAAACCGGCGGCACAGGCGGGCGGGAGCCGAAATCTTTGTGATGGGAAGGGAGCAGGGCCTTTCCAAAACAGAGAAAGAATGATATAATACAATTATTCCGAATAGAACAGTGCGCAGGGGGAGACGGAAATGCCAAAAATCATATCGGATCTTGCCATCATGCTGCTGACGGCCGGCGTGGTGGCGGTGCTGTTCAAACGCTTCAAGCTGCCGCTGGTGCTGGGCTATATTTTGGCGGGCTTTTTGGTCGGCCCCTATATGCCCTGGTTTTTTACGGTGGCGGACAAGGCCTCCATCGAGACCTGGAGCGAGATCGGCATCATTGTGCTGATGTTCGGCCTGGGTCTGGAATTCAACCTTCACAAGCTGGTCTCCGTGGGCGGCACCGCCATCATCACCGCCCTCACCGAGGTCTTCGGTATGCTGGTGGTGGGCTACCTGGTTGGACAGGCCATGGGCTGGGGTATGATGGACAGCATTTTCCTGGGCGGCATGCTCTCCATGAGCTCCACCACCATCATCATCAAGGCCTTTGACGAACTGGGCGTGCGGCAGAAGCCCTTTGCCCAGCTGGTTTTCGGCACTCTGGTCATCGAGGACATCGCGGGGATCTTCATGATGATCATCCTGTCCACGGTGTCGGTCAGCAAGAACATCTCCGGCGGGGAGCTTGCGCTGAAGCTGGGGATGCTGGTGCTGTATCTGGCGCTGTGGCTGATCCTGGGCATCTACATCCTGCCCACGCTCCTGCGCAAAGCGGAGAAGTTCATGAACGACGAGACCCTGCTGCTGGCCGCCCTGGGCATCTGCTTCGGCATGGTGCTGCTGGCGGAAAAGCTGGGCTTCTCCTCGGCTCTGGGCGCCTTCCTGGCGGGCTCCCTGCTGGCGGGCACCGTCCATGCCGAGCGGGTGGAGCACCTCTCCTCCGGGGTCAAAGACCTCTTCGGATCGGTGTTTTTCCTGTCGGTGGGCATGATGCTGGATCCGGCCATGATCCTGCGCTACATCGTCCCCATCCTGATCATCACGGCGGTGACCATCGTGGGCAAGCTGCTCATCTCCTCTCTGGGTGTGCTGCTGTCGGGGCAGAGCCTTTCCAAGGCCGTCCACTGCGGCTGCTCCCTGGCGCAGATCGGCGAGTTCGCGTTCATCATCGCCTCCCTGGGCATGAGCCTGGGGGTCATCGAGGAGAAGGTCTATCCCATCGTGGTGGCGGTCTCCATCCTCACCACGCTGACCACGCCCTTCTTCATCAAGAGCGCGGACGGGATCTATCGCCTGATCCACAAGGCGCTGCCAAAGAAGCTGGCGGAGAAGCTGGAGCGCTATACCGAGGAGGACGGCAGCCGCAAGGAGCAGGACAGCGACTGGCTGCGTTTTCTGCGGCGCTATGTGAAGGTCACGGCGCTCTACGGCGTGCTCATGATGGGCGTGACCCTGCTGGGTCAGTTCGTGCTCCAGCCCCTGCTGGAAAAGACCCCTCTGGAGCCCGGCCTCATCCGGCCGATCTGCGTGGCCTTCTGCGTGCTGGGCATAGCCCTCTTCGTGCGGCCCATGCTGGACCTGCACTCTACCGAGTACACGACCCTCTGGGTGAAAAACCGCTATTTCAAGCTCCCGCTCATCACGCTCACGGCGCTGCGTTACCTGCTTATCGTGCTGATCGTCTTCTTCCCCCTGCAGACCCTGCTGGGAGTCAGCGGGGTGTGGCTGCTGCCGCTGATCGCGGCGGCGGTGGCGCTTATCTCCCGCACGGGCTGGCTCTCCTCGGCCTATATTTCCGCCGAGGCGCAGTTCATGGCCAATTTCAACGAGCGCAACCTCCAGCGGGACGACGAGAACACCGAGTGGCTGGACGAGAAGCTCTTTGTGGAGGAGCTGAGCTGCGGCGGCGAGATGGCGGGCAAGACCCTCAAGCAGCTGGACTGGGGCCATCGCTTCAGTGTGAACGTGATCCGCGTCGTCCGGGGCAAAAAGCACCTGAACATGCCCTCCGGCAGTGCGGAGCTGAAAGCGGGGGACAAGCTGCTGGTCATCGGCCGCAGCGAGGATCTGCGCGCCCTGCGTCTGAGCCTTGGCGCCAGGGAGGAGAGCGAGCCTGTCACCCTGCGCGCCTTCACCGAGAGCCAGGAGGGGGACGCGTCCCATCTCTACGCCACGGTCATCCCCGTGGAGAAGGCTGCGGAGCTGCAGGGCAAGACCATCCGCAGCAGCGGCCTGCGGGAGAAGTACGACTGTATGATCCTGGGCCTGCAGCGCAACAAGCTGCCCATCCTGCAGCCGGACGTGAACATGAGCATCCAGCGGGACGACCTGGTCTGGGTGCTGGGCACCCGGAAGATGGCGGCCAGGCTCCTGGCCGGCGGCTTCTCGGAGGACTAAATCGAAAAAACCACGACAAACGCCCCTTCTCGCTCTTGCGGAGAAGGGGCGTTTGTGATAAAATGAGGACATAAATTATCTTGTGAGGATAATCTCATGGATCTGAGCATTCTGAACGCCGCCCAGCGGGAGGCCGTGACCACCACGGAGGGCTTCGTGCGCGTCATTGCCGGGGCCGGCTCCGGCAAGACCCGGGCGCTGAGCCACCGCTTTGCCTACCTGGTGAACGACATGGGCATCCTGCCGGGGAACATCCTCTGCGTCACCTTCACCAACAAAGCCGCCAACGAGATGCGCCAGCGGATCCACAATCTGACCGGGGACAACGACACCGGCTTCATCAACACCTTCCACGGCTTCTGTGTCACGGTGCTGCAGGAGGAGAGCTTTGCCGTCCAGTACCCCCGGAGCTTTCTGGTGCTGGACAACTCGGATATCGACGCCATGCTCCAGATCATCTACGAGGAGCGGGGGCTGAGCCTGCGGGACAAGACCTTCGCCCAGGCCCGGGACATGATCGAGATCCAGAAGGGGATCAAAAAGCCGGACTATTATCTGGATCTGATCGGCATGAGCCTGGCGGAGCTGAAGGAGAAGTACGAGAAGGCCACGGCCACGGACGACATCATCTTCTACGGCTATCTGTATCAGGAGAAGAAGTGCTTCGGCCTGGACTACAACGATTTGATCTTCGTGACGCTCTATATCTTTGAGCAGAACGAGCAGATCCGTCTCAAGTGGCAGCAGCGCCTGGAATACATCATGATCGACGAGTTTCAGGACATCGACCCGCCCCAGTACCGGCTGATGGAGGCCCTCTGCGGCTACCACAAAAATCTCTTTATCGTGGGGGATCCGGACCAGACCATCTACAGCTGGCGCGGGGCGGACGTCCGCTATCTGCTGAACTTCGACCGGGAGTTCCCGGGCACGAAGACCATCATGATGATGGAGAACTATCGCTCCTCGCCCCAGATCCTGGCGGCGGCCAACTCCCTCATCGACAAGAACCGCAGCCGGATCAAAAAGGACCTGATCCCCACCCTGCCGGACGGGCCCCTGCCCCTCTGCCACCACGCGCCCAACAGCGAGGCGGAGGCGGAGCAGATCGCCTTTCAGATGCTGGAGCTGCAGGACAGGGGCGTCGCATTCCGGGACATGGCGGTGCTCTACCGGGCCCACTATCTCACCAACAGGCTGGAGGAGGTCTTCCGCAGGCGCAGGATCCCCTATACCATTTACAGCGGCGTGCCCTTCTTCGGCCGCCGGGAGATCAAGGACGCGCTGAGCTATCTGCGCATGGTGGCCTACAAGGACGATCTGTCCTTCGCCCGCGTCGCCAACGTCCCCAAGCGCAACCTGGGCCAGCGGCGGATGCAGGCTCTGCGGGAGCGGGCCGAGCGGGAGGGCTGCAGCCTCTATCAGGCCCTCTGCCGCAGTGTGGACGAGGAGCTTTTCAAGGGGACCGGCGCGACGAAGTTTATCTCCCTGGTGGAGAGCTTTGCCCAGAGCTACGCCGCCCGGCCCATCTCAGAGCTGCTGAGCGAGCTCCTGGACAAGAGCGGCTATGAGCGGATGCTGCGCACTGAGGGCAGCCAGGAGCGGCTGGACAATCTGGCGGAGCTGAAGCAGTCGGTGTACGAGTACGAGACCGGCTGCGGCGAAGAGGCGGCGCTGGAGCATTACCTGAGCCATGTGGCCCTCTTCACCAACGCCGACGCCGAGGACGGGGGAGACAAGGTGAAGCTTATGACCGTCCACGCTGCCAAGGGTCTGGAGTTTCCCTATGTGTTCCTCTGCGGGATGAACGAGGGGATCTTTCCCTCCGGCCGCACCAGCACCCTCCCCGGCATGGAGGAGGAGCGGCGCCTTGCCTTTGTGGCGGTGACCCGGGCGGAGAAGGCGCTCTATCTCTCCGAGGCGGAGGGGCGGAATCTGGACGCCTCGCCCCGCTACCCCTCCCGCTTTCTGCTGGACATCGACCCCGCGCTGCTGGCCTATACCGCCCCGCCCAAGGAAGGCCTCATCCGGGACGCCAGAGACTATATCGCCGCCAGCGAGCGGCTGCTGCCGGCGGAGCGGGCGGAGGCGCGCTTTGCCGTGGGCCGGCGGGTGCGGCACGAGATCCTGGGCTGCGGCGTCGTCACGGAGATCGACGCGGCAAAGGCGGCCTACGTGGTGCAGTTCGACGGGATGAAGACCCCCCGGCGCATCTCCTTCCGGGTGAAGCTGGAGGGCATTTGAACCAAGGCGTCTCCCGCACGCGGCTCGCCCGCGTGTGGGGAGACGCAGTTTTTTCTTCCCATTTTTCCTCAGTGCTGGTATACTGTTTGTATCTGAGAACAGGAGGCTTGACCATGAGCAAAAAAGCGAAGGAAAAGAAAAAGATCGGCGCGGGAAAGATCATCCTGCGCATCCTGGGGGCGCTGCTTGCGCTGGTGCTGCTGACCCTCTTTGTGATCCCGCTGACCGAGACCGGCGACCGGAGCGCCGTGGAGGGCAGCGCAGATTGGATGGCCGCCCTGGACGACGGCACGCCCCTGGACGCCATCGTGATCCCCGGCACCCACGACAGCGGCACCCAGTATGTGCAGCTTGCCTTCTTTTCCAAATGCCAGGCCCTGAATATCGGCGAACAGCTGGAGGCGGGCTTCCGCTATCTGGATATCCGCCTGGCCGTGGACGGGGACGGCATGAAGCTGATGCACGGCTTTACCAACTGCCGCACCGGCGCCATGCCCTGGGCCTCCAATCTGAGCCTGGATCTGGTGCTGGAGGACTGCTACGCCTTCCTGGACGCCCACCCCACGGAGACGGTGCTTTTTGTGGTGAAGCAGGAGCACGGGGACGAGTCTGTGGCCCAGTTCCAGCAGGTGCTGAACGGCTATATTCAAAAATCCCCGGAGCACTGGCTGCTGACGGATACCATCCCCAGCCTGGGGGAGGCCCGGGGGAGACTGGTGCTGCTGCGCCGCTATGAGGACGAGGCGGGCCTTGGAGCTGAGGCGGGCATCCCTCTGCTCTGGGCGAACCAGAACGGATATGATGACTTCAGTCTGAACACCGCCCGGGAGGACAACGGGAGCTGCACCCTCTGGGTGCAGGACCGTTACGAGTACCCCGCGGAGGAGAAGTGGACCAGCTTCACCACCGGCCTGCGGGAGGCGCCGACCGGGGACGGGAACATCGCCATCCATTTTCTGAGTACCAAGGGTACGGCCAAGTTCGGCCACCCCTACGGCTTTGCCAGGGATCTGAACCCGCGGCTGACGGAGCTGGACGGGCTCTCCGGATGGATCGTGGTGGACTTTGGCTCCGCCCCCCTTGCCGCGCACATCTATCAGGCCAACTTCCGCTGAACCCAGGGATCATGAAAAGCAGGCGGGTCGGAAACACGGTGCTGTTTCCGGCCCGCTATATTTTTGCGGCCAAACGACCGGTTTCATAGCCCACAGCGCTGCTGCTCCTGCGGAAAAATGCGGAAAAAGAGACAATTTGCTGAAAAATTGGCAACAGATCCCCTGCGCTGATGCGCAGAATCGGTTGAATTCCGCGCCGGCTTGTGTTATGATACTCAAAAATGACTGAATCGTGGAAGACGGGAAGATCCTATGGAGAAAAAAAGACCGGACAAGTTCATCCGAAAGCCCCGCATCGCGCATTGGGTTTTGATTTCCATCCTGCTGTTGGTGTTTGACGCGCTGTCGGTTAACCTCTCTTTCCTGGCGGCCCTCTGGGTCCGCTATGACTGCCAGCTTTCGCGTATCCGCCTGGACTATCTGCAGGCTTGGCTGCACTTTACGCCCATCTATACGGTATTCTGCCTGCTGGTGTTCTGGCTGGGGCGGATGTATCAGACCATCTGGCGCTTTGCCAGTTTCCATGAGCTGGAGCGGAGCCTTCTGGTCAACGTGATCACCGGGGTTTTCCATATCGTGGGGATCACGGTTTTCTTTGCCCGCATGCCCATTTCCTACTATGTGATGGGTCTGCTGCTGCAGGTGATCCTTCTGACGGGGATCCGTTTTGCCTATCGCTTCGCGCTGCTGCTGCGGAGCTGGAAAAACAAGCAGAACGAAAGCCTCCACCGGGTCATGCTGATCGGCGCCGGCGAGGCGGGGCAGCTGATCCTCCGGGATCTGATGAAATCCAACGAGAGCCGGGACAAGGTCTGCTGCATCATCGACGACAACCCCAACAAGTGGAACCGCTACGTAGAGGGCGTGCCCGTGGTTGGCGGGCGGGAGGATATCCTCCTGAACTGCGAGAAGTACAAGATCGACCGGATCTACCTGGCCATCCCCTCCGCCTCGGCGGAAGCCAGGCGGGATATCCTGGACGTCTGCAAGGAGACCGGATGCGAGATGAAGACCCTTCCCGGCATTTACCAGCTGGTGGAGGGCAGCCTGTCCGTGAGCGCCATGAAGGACGTGGCCATCGAGGATCTGCTGGGTCGGGAGCCCATCCAGGCGGACATGACGGACGTGTTCAACTACCTGGCCGGAAAGACCATTCTGGTGACGGGCGGCGGCGGCTCCATCGGCAGCGAGCTCTGCCGGCAGATCGCCTCTCACGACCCAAAGCAGCTCATCATCTTCGATATCTACGAGAACAATGCCTATGAGATCCAGCTGGAGCTGCGGGATCGCTACCCGAAGCTGAATCTTGTGACGCTTATCGGTTCCGTGCGGGACAGCCGCCGGCTGAATCAGGTCTTTGCGGAGTACAGGCCCGACGTGGTCTATCACGCGGCGGCCCACAAGCACGTCCCGCTGATGGAGGACAGCCCCTGCGAGGCCATCAAGAACAACGTCCTTGGTACATACAAGACGGCCTATGCCGCAATGACTCACGGCTGCAGGCGCTTTGTGCTCATCAGCACCGACAAGGCCGTGAACCCCACCAACGTCATGGGCGCCTCCAAGCGCCTGTGCGAAATGGTGATCCAGACCTTTGACCGCAAGGTGCGGGACGGCCGGCCTTACGACATGCCGGTGCTCTTCACCCACGGAGGGAAGGAGACGGATCCGGAAGCCATCGTGCGCGTGCCCCCGGAGGAGGCCCGCACCGAGTTCGTGGCGGTGCGTTTCGGCAACGTGCTGGGCAGCAACGGCTCCGTGGTCCCGGTGTTCAAGCGGCAGATCGCCAAGGGCGGCCCGGTGACGGTGACCCATCCCGACATTATCCGGTATTTCATGACCGTTCCGGAGGCGGTGAGTCTGGTCCTCCTGGCGGGGACCTACGCCCAGGGCGGCGAGATCTTTGTGCTGGACATGGGCAGCCCCGTGAAGATCGACACGCTGGCCCGCAACCTGATCCGGCTGTCCGGCTTCAAGCCGGATGTGGACATCAAGATCGAGTATACCGGCCTTCGCCCCGGCGAAAAGCTGTATGAGGAGAAGCTGATGGCGGAGGAGGGCCTGCGCCGAACGCCCAACGACCTGATCCACATCGGCAGCCCCATCCCCTTCGATCACGACGTCTTCCTCGCCCAGATGGAGGAGCTGATGGACGCCGCGTACAACAACGACGAGGGGATCCGCAGCGTCGTCAAGGGAATGGTTTCCACGTATCACCCCGCTGAGGAGCTGAGCCCGGCGCAGAGAGTGGGGGAAAAGAGCCCCGCGTCGACGGAGAGAGAGCTGGTAAGAGCCTGAGCGCCGCAGAGCCGAAGCAGAGCCTTTCCTGTGAAAAATGAACGCGCACGTGTCGGAAACGATGCGTGCGCGCCGCTTTTGCGAGTACCGTTCCGGCGGCTTTGCGTTTCGGTTTTTTCCGCATTTTTTCAACTGTATTTGACAAGCAAAAGATGATATGCTATGATAAATCGATATAGTGTGGCAAGGAATGGGCAATGCTCCGGCAAGGAATCCTGAACAGAGAGGAAGCGCCTGCGATGGCAAATCGGAATAGCTTTGAAACCAACAATCCACGGAAAAGGAACATCCCCTTCAGCCCTCCGGATGTGGGAGAGTCTGAGATCGAGGAGGTCTGCCAGACCCTGCGCTCGGGATGGATCACCACCGGCCCCCGCACCAAGGAGCTGGAGCGCCGCCTCTCTGCCTATTGCCATACGGAGAAAACGGTCTGCCTCAATTCAGCCACCGCCGCGGAGGAGCTGAATCTGCGCATCCTCGGCATCGGAGAAGGGGACGAGGTGATCGTCCCGGCCTACACCTACACCGCTACGGCCTCCGCCGCGATCCACTGCGGGGCCAGGGTCGTGTTCGTGGATACGAAACAGGGCGGCGATCCGGTGAGCCACTCGCCCGAGATGGACTACGACGCTGTGGAGGCCGCCATTACGGAGCGGACCAAGGCGATCATCCCGGTGGACCTGGGCGGCATCCCCTGCGATTATGAGCGGATCTACCGCGCGGCGGAGAATCAGAAGCAGCGCTTCCGGCCGAACAGCTCCATGCAGGAGTCTATCGGTCGGGCGACGGTTCTTGCGGACAGCGCCCATGCTCTTGGTGCCTCCCGGAACGGGAAAATGACGGGGGAGCTGGCGGATATGACCAGCTTCAGCTTCCACGCGGTCAAGAATTTTACGACCGCCGAGGGCGGCGCTACCACCTGGGTCCTGCCCTTCGCGGATCAGGAGGAGCTGTACCGCCTGTTCCAGCTTTACAGTCTCCACGGTCAGGACAAGGACGCCCTGTCCAAGAGCAAGCTGGGCGGCTGGGAATACGACATCGTCGGGACCTGGTACAAGTGTAATATGACCGATATCATGGCTGCCCTGGGGCTGCGCCAGCTGGATCGCTATCCCGGCATGCTGGAGCGGCGGCGGGAGATCGTCCGGCGTTATGACGAGGCGATGGACGCCCTTGGCGTGAGCCATCTGATCCACTATGGGGAGAACTACTGCTCCTCCGGCCATCTGTATCTGGCGCGGATCCCCGGCTTCGACGTGGAGCAGCGCAATGAGCTGATCCTGCGCCTGGCGGAGCGCGGAGTCGCGACCAATGTGCACTACAAGCCCCTGCCCATGATGACGGCCTATCGGGCCCTGGGCTGGCGGATCGAGGATTTCCCCAACTCTTATGACTATTACCGCAATCTGATCACCCTCCCGCTCCACACCCTGCTCAGCGACGAGGATGTGACCTATGTGACGGAGAGCTTTGCCGCATGCCTGCGGGAGATGGGCCGATGAGGCTGATCTCTTGGGAGAAGCTGCCGGAGGAGCTGCGCTGCCCGGAAGTGCGCCCCTATTACGATGCGCTGGCGAAAAAGCGCGCGGCCCTTGCGGCGAAGCGCTGCTTTGATCTGACGGCGGGGGTACTGATGACCGTTCTGCTGTCCCTGCCCATGGGCCTCATCGCCCTGGCGGTCAAGCTGGATTCGGAGGGTACGGTCTTCTTCCGGCAGGAGCGGGTGACCCAGTACGGCAAGCGCTTCCGCATCCACAAGTTCCGCACCATGGTCTCCAATGCGGACCGGATCGGCAGCGCGGTGACGATCAGCGGCGACAGCCGCGTGACCGGAGTGGGCAAGTTCCTGCGCCGCTTCCGGCTGGACGAGCTGCCCCAGCTTTTCGACGTGCTGCAGGGGAACATGAGCTTTGTGGGCACCCGTCCTGAGGTTCCAAGGTATGTGGAGCGCTACACGCCGGAGATGCTGGCGACGCTCCTGCTGCCCGCCGGGATCACCAGCGAGGCCAGCATCCGCTACAAGGACGAGGCGGCCCTGCTGGATCAGGCAGAGGATGTGGACAAGGTTTACACCGAGCAGGTGCTCCCCGCGAAGATGCGCTGGAATCTGGAGAGCCTGCTGCATTTCGGCCCGGGACAGGAGCTGCTGACCATGCTGCGCACGGTCCTGGCCGTACTGGGAAAGGATTACGCGTAAGCAATGAGGAAAAAGCCCCTGGTCGCGCTGCTGACCAACAATGACGACGACGTGTTCTGCTTCCGTCTGGAGCTGCTGCAGGCGATCCGGGCGGCGGGCTATGAGCTGCTGATCTCCTGCCCCGACGGGCCAAAGTTTTCCATGCCGGAGATGCGGGAGCTGGAGTATCTCTATGACGACCCGGATATCGACCGCCGCGGCACCAATGTGATCCGTGACGGGAAGTTGCTGCTGCACTATCGCAGGCTTTTCCGGAAGCATCGCCCCGCGGTGGTGCTGACCTATACGGCTAAACCCAATGTGTACGGCAGCATGGCCGCCCATTCGCTGAAGATCCCCGTGATCAACAATGTGACCGGCTTCGGCTCCGTGCTGAACAAGTCCGGCGTGATGCGCGCCTTTATCATGATGCTTTTCAAAAGCGCGTACCACCGCTCGGCCTGCATCATGTTCCAAAACAGCTCCAACATGAAGCTGGCCCGGGATCTGGGGATGGTAAAGGGCGAGTGCCGCCTGATCCCCGGCTCCGGCGTGAATACGGAGCGCTTTCCGCTGCAGCCCTATCCACAGGGCGGCGACGGACGGGGAGGGGAGACCGTGGTCTTCAACTACATCGGCCGCGTGCTCCGCGACAAGGGCGTGGACGATTATATCGAGGCCGCCCGCCGCATCAAGGCGGAGTATCCCCAAACGGAGTTCAACATGCTGGGCTTCATCGAGCCCACGGAGAGCCATTATGAGGCGGAGCTGGAGGTCCTGGGCAAAGAGGGCGTCGTGCTGTACCGGGGCAGCCAGAAGGATGTGAAGCCCTGGATCCTGCGCTCCCACGCCATCATCCACCCCAGCGTGTACGGGGAGGGGATGAGCAACGTCCTGCTGGAGAACGCCTCCTCTGGCCGCCCGCTGATCACCACGGACAACCCCGGCTGCATGGAGACAGTGGAGGACGGGGTGACCGGCTTCCTCTACCATGGCGGAGACGCGGACGCGCTGACGGAGCGGATCAAAGCCTTCCTGGCGCTGCCCAACGAGGCGCGCCGACAGATGGGGGAGCGGGGCCGGGAAAAGGTGAAGGCCGAGTTTTCCCGGGACGTGGTGGTGCGTGCCTATCTGGACAAGATCGGGCAACTGACCGCCGAAACGACAGAAAACTGACAGAGAGTGGAAGAAATGAAGAAATACAGGATCGGCTATACAGCCGGTGTTTACGATATGTTCCATGTGGGACACCTGAACGTGCTGATGAACGCCAAAGCCCTGTGCGAGCATTTGATCGTGGCGGTGTCCACGGACGAGGTGGTGGAAGCAAACAAGCACAAGACCCCCGTCATCCGGTACGAGGACCGCAAACGGATTGTGGAGGCCATCCGCTATGTGGATGAGGTCGTTCCCCAGACGGACTATCAGGACAAGCTGAGCGCGGCGAAGCGCTACGGCATCGACGTGATGTTCGTGGGAGACGACTGGAAGGGCACGGAAAAGTGGAACCGGATCGAAGAGCAGCTTCGGGAGATCGGCGTGGATGTGGTCTATCTTCCTTACACCCACTCGATCTCTTCTTCCATGCTGAGAGAGATCCTTGCAAAACAGGAAAAAAGGTCGTGACGACAGCGTGAAGTATACATACGGACAGATCAGGGAGTCCCTGCCGAGAAAGAAGAACTCCAACAGCTCCTGGTGGGTCAAGCTCTGGGTGCGGAGGATCTCCTTCTTTTTCACCTATTTGTTCATCAATCTGGGCTTCTCTCCGAACGGCGTGTCTGTTCTTTCCATTTTTGTGAGCCTTGCGGCCTGTGTGCTCTTCTGCCTGAAGCCCCTTTGGGCGTTGATCTGCGCCGTGGCGCTCATCAACTTCTGGCTGGTGCTGGACTGCGTGGACGGCAATATCGCCCGCTGCCGCAGGCGCAAAACGGCCTTCGGAGAATTCGTGGACGACATCGGCGGCTACTTCACGGTCGCCTTCGTTTACCTTGCCATCGGAGTCTGCGCCTATCGGCGGGGCGGCGTCCTGCTGCAGGAGGGCTGTGTCTGGATCCTGCTGGCGGGGGCCGTCTCCTCCGTGTGCGATGTGCTTGCCCGGCTGATCCACAAGGATTATGAGCACTTTGCGTCCAGGCTGGACGATGAGGAGACCCGGCGCAAAAAGATCAGCATGGAGTCTTACGAAGTGGGCGACAAGCGCTCGATCAGCTACATCCGCCGCCGGATCGGCAAGGAGCTGGGGATCTCCGGCGCGTTCATGCCGCTGACGATCCTCTGCGCCGTGTTCAACGCCTACGATCTGATGACCCTGTTTTATCTGCTTTTTAACGGCGCCGCGCTGGTGCTTACCACCGCGTATCTGATCTACAAGGGCGACCGGTACGACCGGGAACACAGCAAATGATTTGACATCTGCCCCCATTCGGGAGCAGGGGAGGAAGAAAATGGGAGAAAGAACAGAACGGGGGCTTGGCGCGGGATGGATCATCGCGATCTACTGCGCGCTGAAGCCGGTCTACCTGTTTTCGTCCGGAACCATGCAGCTTTGCGACTATTTCCTGGTCCTGGCCCTGCCGCTGCTTGCCGCCCATCAGCATCTGCGTCTGCCGATCCCTTTCGGCTGCGGCAGCTTTCTGAAGCTTTTCGCCATCATTCTGGTTTATCAGACTGCGGTGAATACCGCATGGTATATGGCTGTTCGGGATCCCCGTATGCTTATCAGCAACCTGTACTATGTTTTCAATTTCCTTTCGCTCTATACTACCCTGTGGATTTATCTGCTTGCGGGGCTGGAGCGTACGATCAGGGGTCTGACGCTGGGATGCTTTCTGGGCGTTCTGATCGCCGGGATTGGCGCTTTCGCCAGCAGCGGCGTTGGCTCGCGGAACATGGCCCTGTTCAACAATCCCAACCAGCTCGGCTATTTCGGCGTGATCGCGCTCACGGTGCTGGCCTGTTTTCCCAAAGCCTTCTCCCGAAGGCAGAGAGTCATTGTTGTGGTCCTTTCCGCCTGGCTGGTTATCGTCTCCGCCTCCAAGGCCGCCTTTCTCGGCATGGCGGGTCTTGCTGCCGCCTATTCGATATTTGCGGGGGAAAGAAAGAGCGTCAGTGCGCTGTTGAGACGGATTTTTCTGCTTCTGATCCTCTTCACGATCTTTTATCTGTTCTTCTACTCGGAGAACAGCATCATTACCGGGAACAGAAGCATCATGTTTTTGCGGCGGCGCATTTTCCGCATGAGCACGGAGTCGGACTCCGGTCTGGAAGAGGGGCGCGGCTACGGCCGGATTCTGGAAACAGGCGTCCACTTCCTCTGGGGGATGGGAGAGGGCGGATACAGCCGTTTTGCCGCTCTGACCGGAAAGGAAGCCCACTCCACCTATGTGAATTTGATCGTATCCTATGGCTGGCTTGGCTTTGCCGCATATTCGTTCTTCTTCTCCCGGATCATTCGAGGGAAAGACGGCGTTACAAGGAGAAATCTTGCCTGCCTCTCCGGCCTGCTGCTGTATTTTATTACCCACAACGGGGTTCGCAACACGCTGTTCTGGATCTTGCTGGGAACGCTGCTGGCCGTGCAGCTCGAGAAGAAAAAAACAGAGCATACGCTTGAAACCGTTGAAATGGCGTCGGGGAAAGTCCGACAACGAAGCTGAAGCATGGCAAACGAAGCATCACTTGGAAAGAAAATATTTCGCGGGACGATCATTATCGTTGCCGTTTCGATCGCGGCCAAGCTCGCCTCCTTTCTGACGGAAGCGGTACTTGCCTACTATCTGGGAACCTCAGCAGCAGGCGACGCCTATTACATGATCTCCAGTCTGCATCATGTGGTGTATCCGATGATGAGCGTGGGGATCTGGAAGGTTTTTCTGCCGGCCTATAAGAAACGGATGGCGCAGGGAGATATGGACGGCGCCGCGGCCATCGCCAACAAGGTGCTGACTTTCTTCACCCTGCTGTCCGTTGTGATCGTGCTGGGCATCATTCTCTTTGGCTCGGGTATCGTCTCCCTGATCGCCCCGGGCTTTGAGGGGGACACCCGTGCCCTCTGCATCCGGCTGATCCGGCTGTCTGCTCCGATGTACATTTTTATTGTGGCCTCAGCCGTGTATGCCTCTATGCTGCAGTGCCACAATCGCTTTTTGGGCAGTCAGATCCGGGAAGTCGCCTCTCATGTGCCCACCATCCTGGCGGCGCTTTTGTGCTTCCGCGTTTTCGGCATCGAGGCCCTGGCCTATGCCCTGGTGGTCGGAGGCATGGTGCGGCTGCTGGTGGAGCTGCCCTTTGTCAATTGGAATTACAGGCCCAAGCTTGACCTGCAGTTCCGCTCGGAGGAGTTCAGAACGATCCTGCGCAGGTTGCCGTCTGCCCTGCTGTCCGAAGGGGTCAACCAGATCAATACGCTGATCGACAAGATCATGGCCTCCGGGCTGCCGCAGGGCTCGATCTCGGCCCTCAACTATGGCGCCAAGCTGACCCATGTGTTCAGCGGGCTGTTTTCCTCCGCAATCGCCACCGCGCTCTATCCCCAGGTGATCGAGCTGATCGCCAGGGGCCGGGTGGAAGAGCTGAAAAAGCTGATCCGCAAGATCCTCTCGATCTTTCTGCTGGTCATGCTTCCGATCTCGATCGGCTGTATCCTGCTGCGCCGGGAACTGGTCACGGTGGTGTATATGCGCGGCGCATTTGACGCCGGCTCGGTGTCCGTCACAGCCTCGGTTTTCGCCTGCTATGCCGCG
The DNA here is from genome assembly GCA_017428565.1 of Oscillospiraceae bacterium. Lineage (GTDB taxonomy): Bacteria > Bacillota > Clostridia > Oscillospirales > Oscillospiraceae > Limivicinus. The sequence continues at coordinate 110,916 of JAFRQP010000014.1, read as the reverse complement.
GGGCTGCTGTTTACGGCCTGCAGCACCATCATCAACAACCTGTTCTACAGCTACGGCGATACCAAGACGCCGCTGCTGATTTCCCTTGTCAATATGGCGGTCAACGTGGCGATGAATTTCCTCCTGATCTCCCGCTTCGGCGTCAGCGGCCTCGCCGCGGCGACCACGGTCTCTTCGGTCTCGACGCTGGTGATCCGGATGATCCTGGTGCGGAAGCACGTGAACCTGGAGTACCGGAGGATGCTTGAGGTGACGCTGAAGGTTCTGGCAGCGACGCTTGCGGGCTGTGTGTTGCCGGTTGTGCTGGTGCAGCGATTCATGGACGGAAGCCTGCTTCGCCTGCTGGTTTCCGTTGGCGTTTCCGTGCCCTGTTATCTGCTCCTGCTCCGGATGCTGCACGTGGAGGAGCTGCACGAGGCGCTGGCTGTTTTGAAGAATATACGAAAGAAGAGCAAAAGCTGAAGACGATTGCGCTTCCTCTTATGCATACGGAAGGTGTGGAAAGAAAAAATGACGAACGAAGAAATCCAGGCAAATCACGAGTGGACGCTGGAACTGTTTGACGCGTTTCGGGAAATCTGCGACCGTCACAATATCAAGTACTATATCGCCGAGGGCTCTGCCATCGGAACGGTGCGGGAAAAAGGCTTTATCCCATGGGACATCAATGTTGACGTCAACATGCTCTATGAGGACTACCTGAAGCTGGACGCCGTCATGGAGAAGGAGACCCCGGAAGGAATGTACTGGGGGATCCCGGAAAATACGAACTGGATGGTAAAGCGCCTGATTTTCCCGGACAGCAAGTTTGCGGAAAAGCCTCCGGTCCGTCCCAACGTGGATGTCGGCCTGTTTGCGCCGACTTCAAACGTGAAAGCATTCCGCTATCTGGATCTGGTGATCCTGCATTATGCATACAGCGCCTACAAACTGCGGCAGTCAGACATTCCGCGCAGGTACCCATACAATGTTTTGAAGTATGTCGCCAAGATCTTTCCTCCCAAGTTCTATTTTGCGCTGATGCGTTTTTACGCGAACAAAAACAACCCGAAAAAGTCCCGGTACCTGGTCAATCTGAATTGCGGGGGGAAGCTGCATAAGGGCGACGTGGTGAAAAAAGAGTGGTTCACGGGAGAGCCGGAGATTTTCGGTGAGTTTGAAGGCAGAAAGGTGCGCCTTCCCAGAGATTATGACATCTATCTCCGGCGCTATTACGGGGATTATATGACGCCCAAGCATGCCAACAAGGGCCTTTCCAGATACCAGAAGAAGACCTGAAATCATCAGACGTTTGACCCGCGGAGGATCATCTGCGGGTCAGTATGCGGGAGGCAAAAATATGTTGAACTTTACCGTAGGCCCCGTGATGTCCAGCGAGGGCGTGCGCGCCATCGGCGCGGAGCAGGTGCCCTATTTCCGGACGCCGGAGTTTTCTGCGCTGATGTTTGAAAACGAGAGCCTGGTCAAGCGTTTTGCAAAGGCGGAGGAAAAGGCCAGGGTCTGCTTCATGACCGGCTCCGGCACCGCCTCCATGGAGGCGGCGGTGATCAACTTGTTCACCGAAGAGGATCGGGTGCTGGTCATCGACGGCGGCAGCTTCGGCCACCGCTTCGTGGAGATGCTGGAGATCCATCAGATCCCCCACCAGGTCATCAAGCCCGCCTTCGGCTGCGGCGTGACGCCGGAGGAGCTTTCCGCCTACGATGGGAAGGGCTTCACAGGCTTTCTGGTGAACCTGGACGAAACCTCCGTGGGCGTGCTTTACGACATCCGCCTGATCAGCGATTTCTGCAGACGCAACGGGATCTTCCTGGTGGTGGACTCCATCAGCTCTTTCCTCTGCGACCCCTTTGACATGCAGGCCCTGGGCGTGCAGGCGATGATCACCGGCTCCCAGAAGGCCCTGGCCTGCCCGCCGGGCATTTCTTTGATCGTGCTGAGCGAGGCGGCGGTGGAAAGGGTCTATCGCAACCGGCCGAGGACCATGTATCTGGATCTGAAGCTGGCGCTGAAAAACGGCGAGCGGGGCCAGACTCCCTTTACTCCCGCGGTGGGCACCCTGCGCCAGATCCACGCCCGGCTGAAGGAGATCGAGGCCGCCGGCGGTGTGGACGCCGAGGTCGCGCGGATCGGGGGCCTTGCCGCCTATTTCCGGCAGAAGCTGCGGGAGTACGAGCTGCCCTTTACCATCGTGTCCCACAGTCTCCCCAACGCGGTGACGCCGCTTGCCACGCGGGACGGCGTCTCTGCCCACGAGATTTTTGTGACGCTGAAGGACGAGTACGGCATCTGGGTCTGCCCCAACGGCGGCGAGCTGCGGGACAAGGTGTTCCGGGTGGGCCACATCGGCGCGCTGGAGAAGGCGGATTATGACAAGCTGCTGGACGCGCTGCGCGACATGCAGAAGAGGGGCTTGCTCTGAGCCCGGCGGGAGGCTTTGCAATGGTTAAGGTCATCACATACGGAACCTACGATCTGCTCCACTACGGGCATATTCGCCTGCTGCAGCGGGCCAAGGCCCTGGGCGACTACCTGATCGTGGGCATCACCAGCGACGATTACGACAAGACGCGGGGCAAGATCAACAATCAGCAGTCCCTGATGGAGCGGATCGCCGCGGTGGAGGCCACAGGCCTGGCCGACAAGATCATCGTGGAGGAATACGAAGGTCAGAAGATCGACGATATCCGCCGCTACGATGTGGATATCTTCACCGTCGGCTCCGACTGGGTGGGGAAATTCGACTATCTGAACGAATACTGCAAGGTGATTTATCTGCCGCGGACCCAGGGCGTCTCCAGCTCGGAGCTCCGCGCGGAAAAGCGGAAGCTGAACATCGGAACCATCGGCGAGGGCCGCCTCTGCAGAAAATTTGTCCGGGAAGTGGACTACGTCAACGGCGTCGAGTACAAGGCCTGCGATGAAACGCTGGAGGATGTGGACGCGGTCTACATCGCGACTCATCCCGAGCGCCACTATGAGGACGTGAAGCGGGCGCTGGAAGCGGGGAAGCATGTGATCTGCGAGTCGCCCATCGCCCTCAGTCAGACCCGGTGCAGGGAACTGATGGACCTGGCTCATGAGAGAGGGCTTGTGCTTTCGGACGCCATCAAGACCGCCTATTCCACCGCCTATTCCCGGCTCCTCGTGGTTGCGAAGAGCGGCCGGATCGGCGAGATCGTGTCTGTGGACGCGGTGTGCACCAGCCTGCAGGACGGCGCGGGGGAAGAGAGCGCCAATCTGAGCAGCAAGCAAAACAGCATCTGCGCCTGGGGCCCCACCGCCATGCTTCCGGTTTTTCAGCTTTTGGGAACGCATTATCGGCAGAAGTCGATCTGCACCCGTATGCTGAACCGGGATCTGCGCTTTGACGGCTTTACCAAGATCGACTTCGTGTACGATAACGCGGTGGCTTCCGTGAAGGTGGCCAAGGCTGCCAAGGCGGAGGGCGAGCTGATCATCACCGGGACGAAGGGCTACATCTATGTTCCCGCCCCCTGGTGGAAGACGGATTACTTCGAGGTCCGCTTTGAAAACCCCGCCGAGAACAAGCGCCATTTCTACCAACTGGACGGCGAGGGCATCCGCTATGAGATCGTAGCCTTCGCAAAGGCGGTGGAGAGCGGACGGCGGGATTATTACATCGGGGAAGAAATCTCAAGAGCGATCACAGAGGTGATCGAGAGCTTCAATAGGGGCGAATACATCGAGATTTGAGCAGGTGCGCGATGAGCAGGGCAAAAGAACTTAGCGCCGATCAGTTCAGAAGGATGCAGCTGACGGAGCTGGACATGCTGGTGGACTTCGACCGGGTCTGCCGAAAGAACGGGATCAGCTACGTCCTGTTCGGAGGAAGCCTCTTGGGCGCGGTTCGGCATCAGGGCTATATCCCCTGGGACGACGACGCCGATATCGGGATGCTCCGGGAGGATTATGAGCGCTTCAAGGCGCACATGGACGAGCTGGATCCGGCCGTCTGCTATTTCCAGGATCACGATACGGATCCGGAATACCGCTGGGGCTATGGAAAGCTGCGCCGGACCGGGACGAAGTATGTCCGGGTCGGGCAGGAGCATCTGAAGTGCAAAACGGGGATCTTTGTGGACGTTTTCCCGCTGGACGATATTCCGCTCTCCCTTCCCGGCCAGATCCTGCAGGACTGGCACTGCTTTTGCCTGCGAAAGATCCTGTGGTCCGAGGTTGCGAGAGTCAACAGCAGAGGCTTCTGGAAGTGCTGGTTCACGCTGCTGTCCAAGATCCCGGCGTCCTTTGCCTTCGCCGGCTATGAGAGATATGCCCGGAAGAGCAGAAACAGCAGCCCGAACCGGGTGCGCTGCCTGTCTTTCCCGGCTACGGGGACGCTGTACAAAAAGAATCCGATCCGGGAACGATACGGAATGCCGAAGGCCTGGTTTACGGATCGGGCGGAATATTCCTTTGAGGGGAAAACGTTTTACAGCTCCCGGGAATACGACACGGTCCTGCGTTACATCTACGGGGATTATTGGCAGCTGCCCGATGAAAAGGGGAGAGAACAGCATTCCCCTTTTTCCGAAATCGAGTTTCCGGCGGAGTGAATCGAGGGTACTATGATCGTCAGATGCGGACGAAAAGATGAAAACAGAATTCTGAATTATATCGGAACGGATTATCCTTTCTGCCTGTATCTGTTTCTGAATCTGAAAAAGTACGGGCTGGATTCGGAGAGGATGGAAGTGTATCTCCAGCAAGAGGGAGAGGCGATCACGGCTGTGCTGCTGCAGTACTATTCCTGCCTCCACCTTTTTGCAAGAGACGATTCCTTTGACGCGGCGGAGCTGGCCTCTTTTTTCCGGGAGAAGGGCTGTTCTATGCTCTACTGCACCGCGGCGACAGCCAGGAGAGTGTACCGGTCCTTTCCGGAGACCTTTGCCGGGAGAGCGGAGGTCACGACCGGATGGGTCGCGCAGATCCGCCGGCTCGACAAGGCGCCGAAGGGACTGGCTCAGCCTGCTTCGAGCGCGGATTTTGAACAGATCGCAAAGCTGATCTTTGACGACGCGGAGATCGGAAAGTCCTATAAATTCGAGGATCTGGCAAGGCAGCTGCGGGAACGCAGCCGGGAAGGCTACTCCCGCAACCTTGTCATCAAGCGGGACGGGCTTGTGATCGCCCACGCCTGCACCAACGCGGAAATGGAGAACATCGCCGTCGTCGCAGAGCTCATTGTCCGGGAGGACTGCAGAAGAAAGGGCTATGCCTCGGAGATCTGGAGAGACCTCTGCGGGAGGCTGCTGGCGGAGGGGGAAAACGTGTATTCCTTTTACTTCTCGGAGGAATCCCGCGCCCTGCACAAGCGGCTCGGGTTTTTTGAGGTATGCGAGTGGGCAAAAATCGTGATCGTGTGAGGGATGGCTGTGAGTTCGGAAAATATGAGCAAAATATGGGAGGTCGAGCTTGACCTGCTGGAGAAGTTCAAGGCCGTCTGCGAGAAATACGGTCTGCGGTACTGCGCGTCTTCCGGCACCCTTCTCGGCGCGGTCCGTCACGGGGGCTTTATCCCCTGGGACGACGATATCGACCTGTTCCTCCCCTGGCCCGACTATAAGCGCCTTCTGGAAGTCGCGCCGCTCGAATGTCGGTACCCCTATTTCTTCCAGAGCTTCCTGACCGAAGCGGACGGAGAGGCCAGCGCGAGCAGGCTGAGAAGGAGCGACACCACGGGCTTTACGAAGTGGGAGAGCGAGAACGTGGGCCCGGACTATGACAAGGGCATTTTCATTGATATCTTTCCGCTGTTTCCGGTCCCGGATTCGGCGGAGGAGAGGAGCGTCCAGAAAGAGGCGATCCTGTTTTTCTGGAAGTGCATCCGGGGGCATGACGCTTTGGCGCAGATCGGAAGAGGCAAGCCGAACCGGGACTATCTGCCGTATATCCCGTACTATCAAAGCGTTTGCCGGACCATGAGCATCACGGATCTCAAATGGGCCTACCTGAACGCCTGCGCCATGGAGGAGGGCAGGACGAAAGAAGTCGGCGCCACATCCTCCCGCGTCCATCTGCCCAGTTTGATGTGGGCTTCGGAGCTGTACGACGCCTATGTGGAGCTCCCCTTTAAAAACACGACGATCCGTTGCCCCGCGGAGTACGAGAAGGTGCTGGAAAAGCAGTACGGGGACTGGCGGACTCCGGTGGAAAACGGTTCCCGGCACGAGATGGTCGCCATTGACACGGAAACACCGTGGCGGGATTTCAACATGGCTTCCCTGAACTAAGGGAAAAGAACAAAGCATACCGGCTTGATGGCATGACGGCGGTCGCGGGGAAGCGATTTCCCGCGGCTGCGCGCGTGAGGCAGACGGGGGGAGGCGAGCGCCTTGTTCAATAAAATCGGATACGAGCTGACCAGGCGGATCACCGGACCCTATTGGCTGGGGATCCTGTTCCTCTTCCTGGCGGCCTGCGCCTGCGCCTGCTTTGCGCTGCGCCGCGGAAAGCTGACAAAGAGACAGGCCCTGGCGCTCCCGTTCCTGGCCGGCTACCTGGGGATCGTGTTTGCGTCCACGGTGTTTTGCCGCAAGCTGCTTCCCGCCATGCGCTGGCATCTCATTCCCTTCTGGTCCTACGCCAGGGCGATCGCCCGCGGCACAGGCACGCTGCTGCGGGAAAACGCGCTGAATGTCCTGCTGTTTCTGCCTCTGGGCTTCCTGCTTCCCCAGGTCGATTTGCGCTGCCGCTCCGCAAAGCGGACGGCGCTGCTGTGCCTGGGGCTTTCCTGTTCCATCGAGCTGCTGCAGCTCCTGCTCCGCAGAGGTACTTTTGAGCTGTTTGACGATCCTCTGCACAATCTGCTGGGCGGGATGCTGGGCCTGCTGCTCTGGCGTCTGACGGCGCGGCAGGCAGCGGCAAAGAAGTCTGCACAGAGGCGGGGCGCGGAAACGTCCTGTGCCGCCCCTGCGGACGGACCGGAGCACGAAGGAGAACAGACTTCCGCCATGAGCCCGGAGCTGGAGGTCTTCTTCGCACTGCTGCGGGCGGGGATCCTGGGGGAGGAGCCCAAACTGGACGCTTCCCGGGAGCAGAGCGCTTCCCTGGATCTGGCGCTGATCCGCAAGCTTGCGATCCTGCATGAGGTGGTGCTTCCCGTCTACACGGCCCTTGCCGCGGCGGAGGAGCCCGCTCTGCAAAGACTGAAAACCGGCCTGCGCAGCGCCTACGCGCCGGCCTTTGCCAAGAGCATCAACCAGAGCGGCGAGGGGGAGGCCCTGATCGATGCCCTGGACCGGGCGGGGATCGACTGCATCCCGCTGAAGGGCTGGAAGCTGCGGGAGCTCTACGCGGACCCCTGCAGCCGGGGTATGACGGATCTGGACATCCTGATCCGCCGCTACAACTTCGAGCAGCTGCGCGCCGTGCTGGAGGCCCAGGGCTTCCATGCGGAGAAGCGCTCCTCCTGGAAGCACGACAGCTTTGAGAAGAAGCCCTACATGAACGTGGAGCTCCACAAGCGCCTGACCGACGACAGCGCCGGCATCCGCCGGTGGGAGAGCCGGATCTGGAGCGCCTGCACGCCGGAGCCGGGGAAGAAGCACGTCTTTCAAATGTCCCGGGAAGACTTCTACATCTTCCATATCCTGCATATGGAGAAGGATTTCAGAAACGGCGCCTTATCCTTCCGCCGGCTGGCGGATACCTGGCTGCTCTGGAAAAAGTGGCCGGATATGGATCGTACCGTGATCGAGAAGCAGCTGCGCGGCATGGGCGCTGCGGACTTTGCCGGGCGTATGGAAAAGCTGGCGCTGCGCTGCTTCGAGAACGAACCGGGGGACCCCAACACGGAGATTTTGCTCCGCTACGCCGCCGAAACCGGGATCACAGAGGATCAAAAGACCCGCTATAAGCTGGGCAGAATGGCCGCGCTGTCCGAGGGCTCCGTCCGGGGCGCCAAGCTCAGTTCGCTGCGAAAGGCGCTCTTCCTCCCCATGGATCGGATGAAGGCCCAGTTTCCCGTGCTGGAGAGGTACCCCGCCCTGCTGCCCTACTTCTGGTTGAAGCGGATCCTGTATTTCCTCAAGCGCCCGAAGAACCGCCTCAAGCAGCTGGACTACCGGGGGATCTCCCAGGAGCAGCTGGAGGACATGCGAAAGGTTTTTACGGCCGGCGGGCTGCACACCGGGCCGGCCCGGGAGAAGGAGGAGGCATGAAGCGCCTGTCGAAAGAACAAAAGGTCCTGCTGGAGCTGCTGGGAGCCGCGCTGTTCGGGAAAGAGCCGCAGATCGCGGAGGAGATTGACTGGCCGGCGGTGGCAGAGGAGGCCATGACGCAGGCGGTGCTTCCCCTTGCCGTGCAGGCCATGGGAGAACGGATCCCGGAGGAGCTCCGGGCAAAGTTTGCGGAGAAGGCGGACGCCGCCATCATCCATAACATGAGCATGGAGTGGGAGCATATTACCCTGCACGAATGGCTGAGCGAGGCAGAAATCCCCTATGTCATCCTGAAGGGCAGCGCCTCGGCCGCCTGGTATCCCACGCCCATGCTGCGCATGATGGGCGACGTGGATTTCCTGGTGGACCCGAAGGACGAAGCGTGCGCTGCGGCCCTGCTGGGGGAAAAGGGCTTTTTCCGCGGGGACGTGACGCCGGAGGACGTCTCGTATTTCCGGAAAAACCCGGACGGGGAACTGGTGGAGTTCGAGCTGCACCACAGCGTCAAGGGCATCCCGGCAGGGACTGCGGGGGAGCGGACCGCCGCCTGCCTTGCCGATCTCATTGGGACGGCCCTGCTGCATGAGACGGAAAACGGGTCCTACCGGGTCCCGGATGCTTTTCATCACGGGCTGATCCTGCTGCTGCACACCGCCAACCACATGATCAACAGCGGCGTGGGCCTTCGCCATCTCTGCGATTGGGCGGTGTTCGTGAACCGCTTTTCGCCGGAGGATTTCTGCGCGCTGTTTGAGGAAAAGCTCCGGACCATCGGCCTGTGGCGCTTCGCCTGCCTTTTAACGGCGCTCTGCACGGAGACCCTTGGCAGCCGGGAGCAGCTCTGGGCGGCCCTTGATGCGGAGCCGGAGCTTCTGGAGGCGATGCGGGAGGATATCTTTGCCGCCGGTAATTTCGGCGGGAAGGACGAGCAGCGGCTCAACCAGGCCAAGCTCATGACGGACAAGAGCAAGGGCGGCGTGGACGATACCGGGATGCTGCGGCAGCTGGTGCTTACCATGAACGAGAAGGCCCGGCGCGCCATGCCGGCCGCGGAGAAGGTCCCGGCCCTGCTGCCTGCGGGCTGGATCTATGCGGGCGGGCGCCACCTGGTCCGGATCGCCCTGGGCAAGAGCCCCAGGATCAAGCTCAAAGAGATGGTGGAGGGCGCCGCCGAGCGGCGGGAGATCTATCGCCGCTTTCATCTGTTTGAGACCGAATAAGCTGAAATGTCAAGATACACCGCTGCAATATCGCGGTATATCTTGACATTTCTTGCTTGCCGTGGTAGGATGGACCCTGTGAGAGAACGGAAAGGGGTGAAACCCGTGGAATATATGGACGTGCACCAGGCGGCGGAGCGCTGGCAGGTGGCGGAGCGAAAGGTGACCGCTCTGTGCCGGGAGGGGCGCATCCCCGGAGCCAGGAAGAGCGGCAAGCTCTGGCTGCTGCCGGAGAAGGCGCTGCGCCCGCTGGACGGACGCACGAAGGAGTATGCCGCCGCCCGGGAGAGGGGAGAGGTGTCCTTTGCCCCGGATGCGGCCGGCAAGGTGCTGGACGTGTTTCGGGAGACCTATCGCAAGGAGCCGGAGATTGCGGCCTTCACGCCCTACCGCATCTGTCCCATCGGCGCCCACAGCGACCATAATCTGGGCAAGGTGACGGGCTTTGCCATCGACAAGGGCATCCATATCGCCTGCGGTCCCAAGCAGAACGGCGTGGTGGAGATCCGTTCCCTGCAATTTCCCAAGCGGGCCCAGTGGCATGTGTCCTCCACTCCGCCGGAAAAGCAGGACGACTGGGCGGATCATCTGCGGGGCGCCACCATCGCCCTGGCCCGGCGCTTCCCGCTGCACGTGGGGCTCTGCGCCGTGCTGGACGGGGAGCTGCCCATCGGCGGGCTCTCCAGCTCGGCGGCGGTGATCATCAGCTTCCTCTCGGTGCTCTGCAAGCTCAACGGCATCCGCCTCAGCCCGGAGGAGCTGATCCAGATCTCCCTGGAGGCGGAGAACCGCTATGTGGGCGTGGCCTGCGGCACCCTGGACCAGAGCTGCGAGATCTACTGCAAAAAGGATCATCTGCTGTATCTGGACACCCGGGACGGCAGCTTTGAGCGGATCCCACGGCACCCGGCCTGCAGGCCCTTTGAGATCGCCGTGTTTTTCAGCGGCATGGAGCGCAGTCTTGCGGGCTCGCGCTTCAACATGCGGGTGGACGAGGCCCGCTCGGCGGCCTACGCCCTGAAGGCGCTGGCGGGCATGGACTACGGCAAGTTTTCCGAGACCAACCTGCGGGACGTGCCGGAGGAAGTCTTTCTCAAATACAAAGACCGGCTGCCGGAAAACTGGGCCAAGCGAGCCGAGCACTGGTACGGCGAGTTTCGTCGGGTGGAGGCCGGAAGTGAGGCCTGGCGCCGGGGCGACATCGAGGAGTACGGCCGTCTGAGCTTTTTGAGCGGCCGCAGCAGCATCGAAAACTGGGAGACCGGATCGCCGGAGCTCATTCGGCTCTATGAGATCATGACCCGGACCGAGGGGATCTACGGCGGACGCTTCAGCGGCGCCGGCTTCAAGGGCTGCTGCGTGGCGCTCATTGATCCGGCTTATGAAGAGCAGATCCTGGAGACGGTGGAGCGGGAGTATCTGCAGAGCTTTCCCGGCCTGCGGAGCCGCTACAGCGCCCACATCTGCCATACGGGGGACGGGGTGAGGCTATGAACCTTGTGATCCTGGCCGCGGGCTATGCCACCCGCCTCTATCCTCTGACGGAGCATTTTCCCAAGCCCCTGCTGGAAGTGAGGGGCAAGACGATCCTGGACTGGCTGCTGGACGATCTGGCGGCGGTCGTCGGGTTCGAAGAAATCCTGCTGGTGTCCAACCACCGCTACGCCGGGCAGTTTGAAGCCTGGTCCCGGACGCGCAGGGAGCCCATCGCCGTCCTGGACGACGGCAGTACCGAAAACGAAAACCGCCTGGGAGCGGTGAGGGATCTGGCCCTGGCCCTGGAACGCTGCGGTACGGAGAAGCCCGCGCTGGTGATGGCGGGGGACAACCTGCTGGACTTTTCCCTGGCGCGTCTGCTCCGCTACGCCCGGGAGAAGGGGACCAGCTGCGTGCTGCGCTATCGGGAGCCCTCTCTCGAGAAGCTGCGCAGATGCGGGGTGCTGACCGTGGACGCGGAGGACCGGATCACCGGCATGGTGGAGAAAAGCCCGGAGCCGCCCTCTCCCTGGGCCTGCCCGCCCTTTTACGTCTATACGCCCCGGGCCCTGGCCCTGGTGCAGAGGGCGCTGGCGGAGGGCTGCGGCGCCGACGCGCCGGGGAGTCTGCTGGCCTGGCTCTGCCGCAGAGTGCCGGTGTACGCCATGGAAATGCCGGGCAGGCGCTACGATATCGGGGATCTGAAAAGCTACGAGCAAGTGAAAAAGGAGTATCAGGGCATATGCTGACGCCAAATGTAAAACTGGAAGGAAAAACGATTTTTGTCACCGGCGCTGCCGGCTTCATCGGCTTTTTCCTCTCCCTGCGCCTGCTGGACGAGGTGAAGGGCGTCACCGTGGTCGGCATCGACAATATGAACGACTACTACGAGGTCTCGCTGAAGGAGTATCGGCTGGCAAAGCTCCGGAAGTATCCCAACTTCGTCTTCCTGCAGATCAATATCGCGGACAAGGCGGCGGTAAACGCGGCCTTTGCGGAATATGAGCCGGCGGTGGTGGTGAACCTGGCGGCCCAGGCGGGCGTGCGCTACTCCATCACCCACCCGGACGTGTATATCGAATCCAACCTGGTGGGCTTCTTCAACCTGCTGGAGGCCTGCCGCCACTCCTATGACGGCGGGAAAACCGGGGTAGAGCATCTGGTCTACGCCTCCAGCTCCTCGGTCTACGGCGGCAACAAAAAGGTGCCCTTCTCCACCGACGACAAGGTGGACAACCCGGTGTCCCTCTACGCCGCCACCAAGAAGTCGGACGAGCTGCTGGCCCACGCCTACGCCAAGCTCTACGCCATCCCCTCCACGGGGCTGCGCTTTTTCACGGTCTACGGCCCGGCGGGGCGGCCGGACATGGCCTACTTCGGCTTCACCAACAAGCTGCGGGCGGGCCAGACCATCCAGATCTACAATTACGGCAACTGCAAGCGGGACTTCACCTATGTGGACGATATCGTGGAGGGCATCCTGCGGGTGATGCGCGGCGCGCCGGAGCGGAGAACCGGCGAGGACGGCCTGCCTCTGCCGCCCTATGCGGTCTACAACATCGGCGGGAGCCGGCCGGAGAACCTGCTGGACTTCGTGCAGACCCTGTCGGAGGAGCTGGTGCGGGCGAAGGTCCTGCCGCCGGACTACGATTTCGAGGCCCACAAGGAGCTGGCGCCCATGCAGCCGGGTGACGTGCCCGTGACCTACGCCGATTCCGAGGCGCTGGAGCGGGACTTCGGCTTCCGGCCGGCGATCCCCCTGCGGGAGGGCCTGCGGCGCTTTGCCGCGTGGTATTACGACTATTACATGGGAGGCGGGGAAAAATGAGAATCACCGTTGCGGGCGTGGGCTACGTGGGCCTGTCGCTGGCCGTGCTGCTGGGGCAGCACAACCGGGTCACCGCCATCACCACGACCCCAGCCAAGGCGGAGCTGATCAACAGCCGCCGCAGCCCCATCCAGGACCGTGAGCTGGAGGAATACCTGGCGCATAAGCCGCTGCAGCTCACCGCCACCTGCGACCGGGAGAGCGCCTACCGCAGCGCGGAGCTGGTGGTCATCGCCACGCCCACCAACTACGACCCCAAGCGGGGCTACTTCGACACCAGCGCCGTGGAGGACGTGATCGAGCGGGTCCTGGCTGTGAACCCCGGGGCCTATATGGTCATCAAGAGCACCATCCCCGTAGGCTACACCGCCTCGGTGCGGGAGAAATACCAGTGCCGCCGGATCCTGTTCAGCCCGGAGTTTCTGCGGGAAAGCCGCGCGCTCTACGATAATCTGCACCCCAGCCGCATCATCGTGGGCACCGACCCCGAGGACCCGGACCTCTGCGCCGCGGCGGAGCGCTTTGCGGCCCTGCTGCGGGAGGGCGCGGAGGAGGAAAATATCCCCACGCTCTTCATGGGCTTTACGGAGGCCGAGGCGGTAAAGCTCTTCGCCAACACCTATCTGGCGCTGCGGGTCAGCTATTTCAACGAACTGGACACCTATGCCGAGCTCAAGGGCCTGGACACGAAGCAGATCATCCAGGGTGTCTGCCTGGATCCCCGCATCGGAAACCATTACAACAACCCAAGCTTCGGCTACGGGGGCTACTGCCTGCCCAAGGACACCAAGCAGCTCCTGGCCAATTACGAGGACGTGCCGGAGAATCTGATCCAGGCCATCGTGGAGTCCAACCGCACCCGCAAGGACTTCATCGCCGACCGGGTACTGGAAAAGGCGGGCTACTACTCCGCCAACGCCAGCTGGAGCGCCGGGGCGGAGCACAGCGTCACCGTGGGCGTCTATCGGCTCACCATGAAGTCCAACAGCGACAATTTCCGCCAGAGCAGCATCCAGGGCGTCATGAAGCGTATCAAGGCCAAGGGCGCCTCCGTCATCGTCTACGAGCCCACCCTGCCGGACGGGGAGACCTTCTTCGGAAGCCTTGTGGTGAACGATCTGGAGGAGTTCAAGCGCCGCTCGGACGCTATCATCGCCAACCGCTACGATCCCTGCCTGGACGACGTGGAGGAAAAAGTATACACCCGGGATCTGTTCCGCAGAGATTAAGGAGGAGAACATGAAAGGTATCATCTTAGCCGGCGGGAAGGGCACCCGTCTCTATCCCATGACCAAGGCCGTTTCCAAGCAGCTCCTGCCCATCTACGACAAGCCCATGATCTACTATCCGCTTTCGATCCTGATGCTGGCCGGCATCCGGGAGATCCTGATCATCTCCACGCCGGAAGACACCCCGGTCTACGAAAAGCTCCTGGGCGACGGGGAGCGCATCGGCGTGAACCTGCACTACAAGGTGCAGGAGACGCCCCGAGGCCTGGCCGACGCCTTCATCCTGGGGGAGGACTTCATCGGAACGGACAGCGTCTGCCTCATCCTCGGGGATAATGTGTTCTACGGCACGGATATGACCCGCACTCTGCGCGCAGCGATGGCCCAGAACAAAGGCGCTACCATCTTCGGCTACCCAGTGAAAAACCCAAGCAGCTTCGGCGTGGTGGAGTTCGACCGGGACGGGAAGGTGCTCTCCATCGAGGAGAAGCCCGAGAAGCCCAAGTCCAACTACGCCGTCCCCGGCCTGTATTTCTACGACAACCGGGTGGTGGAGATCGCAAAGCAGGTCAAGCCCTCCGCCCGGGGCGAGATCGAGATCACCGCGGTGAACAATGCCTATCTGGCTCTGGGCGAGCTCCATGTGAACCTGCTGGGCCGCGGCATGGCCTGGCTGGATACCGGCACCCCCGAGGGCATGCTGAAGGCGGCGGAGTTCGTGGAGGCGGTGCAGGATCGCCAGGGCTTCTACGTCTCCTGCATCGAAGAGATCGCCTGGCGCCGGGGCTTTATTACAAGAGAACAGCTCCGTGCCCTGGGCGAAGAGCTGAAAATGACGGATTACGGACGCTATCTGATTTCGATTGCGGAAGGAGAGCAGTGATATGACCATTCTGGTAACAGGCGGCGCCGGCTTTATCGGTTCCAACTTTATTTTCTACGAGCTGGAGAAGCATCCCGAGGATCGGATCGTCTGCGTGGACAAGCTGACCTACGCGGGCAACCTCTCCACCCTGGCCCCGGTGCTGGAGCGCCCCAATTTCCGTTTCTGCAAGACCGACATCTGCGACCGGAAGGCCATCTACGAGCTCTTCGAGGAGGAGAAGCCGGAGATCGTGGTGAATTTTGCGGCGGAATCCCATGTGGACCGGAGCATCGAGAGCCCGGAGATCTTCCTGCAGACCAATATCATCGGCACCAGCGTTCTGATGGACGCCTGCCGCATTTTCGGCGTGGGGCGCTTCCACCAGGTCAGCACCGACGAGGTCTACGGCGACCTGCCTCTGGACAGGCCGGACCTCTTCTTCACCGAGGAGACGCCCATCCACACCTCCAGCCCCTATTCCTCCTCCAAGGCCGCGGCGGATCTGCTGGCCATGGCCTACCACCGCACCTACGGCCTGCCCGTCTCCCTCAGCCGCTGCTCCAACAACTACGGCCCCTATCAGTTTCCGGAGAAGCTGATCCCCCTCATGATCGCAAACTGCCTTTCCGACAAGCCCCTGCCGGTCTACGGCCAGGGCCTGAACGTGCGGGACTGGCTCTATGTGGAGGATCACTGCAAGGCGGTGGATCTGGTGATGCGCAGGGGCAGGGAGGGCTCGGTCTACAACATCGGCGGCCACAACGAGATGCGCAATATCGACATCGTGCGCCTCATCTGCGCGGAGCTCCATAAGCCGGAGAGCCTCATCACCTACGTCACCGACCGGAAGGGCCACGACATGCGCTATGCCATCGACCCAACGAAGATCCACCGGGATCTGGGCTGGCTGCCTGAGACGAAGTTTGCCGACGGCATCGTGCAGACCATCCGCTGGTATCTGGACAACAAGCCCTGGTGGGGCGAGATCGTCTCCGGCGAGTATCAGAGCTACTATCAGCGGATGTACGGCAACCGCTGAGAGGGAAAAACAGGCGATGTTACATGAAAACGGGAACTGCTGTAGAGATTACAACAGTTCCCGTTTTTGAAGTGCTGCGCTTTCATTCTGATGTTCTGTTCCTGGTCTTCCTGCGCCGCGTTTTTCATAAAATGCGTGGGCTTGATGCCGCGCGTGGTGTACCGTTTGCCCAAAGCGTCCTGGTACCGCCACGTCATTTGTCTGCCGCTGTCGGCTGCAGATCCTGCGCGGCGCCCTGCTCAACCAACCGGTATCAGGGGAGAGCGCTCCTCCGTGCCCTCCGCCACCTTTTCCCGATGCCATTGGCCCAGGATGCCAAAGACCTTCCGTACCAGCTCCCGCTCCTTCGGCTCTGCCTTGTCCAGCAGATCAAAGAGCTCCTGGAACCAGCGCTCCCGGGCGGCCTGGGCGTAGCTCTCGTATTCCTGCAGCGCAAGAGGGGAGAGCATCAGGATGATGTCCTTGTTATTGCCCTGGGCGTGGTACTTTTCGATCAGACCCTTGTTCACCAGCTTTTGGACGTACTTGGAGAAGGTGGCCTGGCTGAGACCCAGACGGCTGGCGTACCATTTCATGTTGTGCCGCTGGTCGGCGTGTTCCAGGATGTGCTCCATGATCTGCACCTCATAGGGGGAGAAGGGAACCGGATCGCCGAACATTTCTATTTTGCAGATCTGGGAGTAGCCGTTTGCTGAGCGGTAGAAGTCGCCGATCAGCTCCCGGTAAGGCCCCATCCATTCCAGTTTCATGCGTTTTGACCACCTTTTCGTTTTTCTCAGTATACCACAGTCGTCAGCGCCGTGCAATCCGTAGCCGCTTGGGCAATATTCACAAAAACGCAAATATTTTTTAGTGGAGATTAAATACTTGCCAAAAGAAACTATCTGTCATATACTATCCATAGGGCTTTTGCACCATATATTGAAAAAAGAGAGGAGCGCAACCCAATGGAAAAAGTCAAAAAGACAGCGAAGATCTTCCTGGTCGTGTCTATTGTTCTGATGCTGCTGTGCGGCATCGTGGTTCACAGTGTGCAAACCAACGGCGGCAAGGTCGCCATGAAGGAGCTTACCATTGAGACGGACAGCGGCTACACCATGTCCGCCTACCTCCTGATCCCCGAAAACGCCACCGCAGAGAATCCCGCTCCCGCCGTTGTCACCAGCCACGGCTATCTGAACAACAAGGAAATGGCAGACGCCAATTATGTGGAGCTGGCCCGCCGCGGCTTTGTGGTCCTGTCCATTGACCAGCCAGACCACGGCGATTCCGAGGTCACGCCCGACTTCTTCATCCTGGCCCCCGACGGGGTGTATCAGGGAGTCCTGGCGCTGAGCCGCATGCCCTTTGTGGACAATAGCCGTATCGGCGTCACCGGCCACTCCATGGGCAGCTGGTCCGTCAACGCCGCCATCCAGGCTGACAACCTGAACGAGACCCCGCTGATCGCCGCCGCGCTGATCCACTGCAACGATCCCCTATATCAGGACAACGACGGCAACTTCGCCAATCCCTACGGAAAGCGTGACGTGGCCGTGATCTCCGCCGTGTACGACGAGTTCTTCGGCACTTCCGTCAGCCCCGAGGGCAAGCCCCTCAGCTCTCCCTATTTCATGGAGACCGATACAGCTCAGGCTTTCCTGAACTTCGGCAAGGACAAGGCCGAGTGGGAAGTGCGCGAGGACTACACCGAATACCTTGAGGATGTGGACGGCAAGCAGACCCTGCGCATCATTTACCGTCCGCCCATCATCCACCCCTGGTCCCACTTCTCCGCCCGCTCTGAGAGCTACATCTGCGACTTCTTCTCCAAGACTTTGGGCGCGCCCAACGAGATCGCTCCCACCAATCAGGTCTGGCAGTGGAAGGAAGCCTTCAACTTTGTGGGTGTGATCGGGCTGGCCATCTTCCTGTGCGCCTTCACCACTTTGCTGGTCTTCACGCCGACCTTTGCGCCCCTGCGCGCGGAGGAGCCTGCACAGCCCGTCGCCAAGCCGGACGGCAAGGGAAAGCTCTGGTTCTGGCTGAGCCTGGTGCTGGGTGCGGTGTTCGGCTCTTTGGTATATTTGACCTTGGTCAACAAGGGCAACTCCATGCCGGTCGCCCAGGGCGAGGCCATGGGTCTGGGGCTCTGGTCAACCGCCTGCGGCCTCTTCACCATCCTGAGCATGGTGGTCTTCTACTTCGCCTATGGCAAGAAGCACGGCCTGGATCTCAAGGAGCGCGGCGTGAAGATCGGCGGCAAGAAGCTGGGGCTCAGCGTGCTGCTGGCCCTCATCGTGGTCACCGTGGCCTACGGCATCGTCTTCCTGGAGGATTATTTCTTCTTTGCGGACTTCCGGCTCTGGACCCTGGCCATCAAGGCCTTTGAGGCGCCCATCTTGCGCTACCTGCCCTATGTACTGCTGTTCATGACCTATTACATCGCCATCTCCGTGGCCACCAACTGCTTCAACTTCAATGGCGTCGGCGGCAAGTTCAACGGCATCATCTGTGCCCTCTTCGCCGCCGCCCCCGCTCTGATCCTGCCTTGGATCCAGTACATCACCTACTATAAGACCAATCACATGATGTGGTTCCAGGCGACCATGGCCGATCCCAACTACCCCATGTTTGTGCTCTGGCTCTTCCCCATCGTGCTGATCCTCTTTGGCTCCACCATCATCTCCCGCATGATCTACAAGAGCACCAAGAACCCGTACATCGCCGGCGTCATCAACGGTTTGATCGTGGGCATCATGACCATCACCAACACCTGTACCGTATTCACCTGATCCTGATCCAACAATAAAAAGACGCAGCCGCAAGGCTGCGTCTTTTTATTGTTGCGATGGAGAGAGGAGAGGCTTATTTCGCCTGCTGCTCCTTCAGCTTGCGCACGGCGATGCGGCGCTCCCGGTTGCGGATGAACTCCGGCAGCACCTTGGGACGGTCGAAGTAGTCGATGCTCTCCACAAAGGTACGCTTCTTCAGGTGGATGGCGTCGAACTTGCAGCGGGTGGTGCACACGCCGCAGCCCAGGCACTTGTTGGGATCCACGAAGCTGGCGCCGCAGCCCAGGCAGCGGGCGGTTTCGGCCTTGACCTGCTCTTCGGTGAAGGTCTTGCGGTCGTCCTTAAAGGTCTTGGCCTTGCTCTCGTCCTTGCCGGGCACCTGACGGGCGGCGGCATTGTAGTCGCGCTTCACGGTGTCGAAGTCCACGTTCTCCTTGTCGAAGGCGCGGTAGCTCAGCCGGTCGCGGCCGATCACCAGGCTCTGGCCAGGATGGACGTAGCGGTGGATGGAGATGGCGGCCTGCTTGCCCTGGGCGATGGCGTCGATGGCAAACTTGGGGCCGGTGTGGGCGTCGCCGCCTACAAAGATATCGGGCTGGGCCGTCTGATAGGTGACCTCGTCGGCCAGGACGCGACCCTTCTCGTCTACCTTCACTTCGCCCAGATCCAGACCGCTCAGGTCGATCCGCTGGCCGATGGCGGCCAGGATGGCGTTGCACTTGACGACCTTGCCGCCCTCGCAGATGAGAGCCTCCACCTTGCCGTTCTTGCCCTCGATCTCCACGGGCCTGTGCTCGAAGAGGAACTTCACGCCCTCTTCCTTCGCCTCCTGCACCTCGGCGGGATCGGCGGGCATGTCGCTCTCCTTGCGGCGGTAGGCCACGGTGACCTCCGCGCCCAGACGCACGGCGGTGCGGGCCACGTCCATGGCCACGTTGCCGCCGCCGACCACGACCACCTTCTTGCCCAGCGCGGGGCGGGCGCCGCCGTTAACAAGGCGCAGGAAGTCGATGCCGCCGTACACGCCCTTCAGCTCCTCCCCGGGGATGCCCAGGGCGGCGCTCTTCTGGGCGCCGACAGCCAGATAGAAGGCGTCATAGCCCTGCTTGCGCAGCTCCTCGATGGTCACGTCCTTGCCGACCTCCACGCCGCAGCGGAAGATCACGCCCAGCTCCTTCAGAACGTCGATCTCGGCGTCCAGCACGGGATTTTCCAGCCGGAAGGAGGGGATGCCGTAGCGGAGCATGCCGCCGGGCTGCTCGTTCTTGTCGAACACGGTAACCTGGTAGTTGTCCGCCGCCAGGTAGTAGGCGCAGCTCAGACCCGCGGGGCCGGCGCCGATGATGGCGATCTTCTTGTCGCTGAAGTCATAGAGCTTGCGGGGCACGAAGCGGGTGCTGCGCTCCAGCTCCCGGTCTGCGATGAACTTCTTGACCTCGTCGATGGCCACGGCGCGGTCCACGTCGCCGCGGGTGCAGGCCTCCTCGCACTTGCGGTTGCAGATGCGGCCGCAGACGGCGGGCAGGGGGTTTTCCTTCTTGATGAGCTCCAGCGCGTCCAGGTAGCGGCCCTGGGCGGACAGCTTCAGATAGCCCTGCACGGCGATGTGGGCGGGGCAGGCGGTCTTGCAGGGAGCGGTGCCCTCGGGGGCGATGTACTCCCGATTGGTGCGGTGCTCCGGATTCCAGTGCTCCGGACCCCACTCCTGATCGTCGGGCAGCTCGTGAGGCTTGTGCTCGATGGGCGTCTTGGCGCAGAGCTTCTGGCCCATCTGGATGGCGTTGTTGGCGCAGCGGTCGGTGCACTGGCCGCAGGCCACGCACTTGGTCTGGTCGATCTCGGCCACGTAGTTGCTGCGTGAGGTGTCGGGGGTGTTGAAGTACTGGCTCACGCCCAGGGCCAGGCAGCTCTCGGGCATGCAGTTGCAGATGGCAAAGGTCTCGCCCTGGTGCAGGGTGGTGATCTGGTGGACGCAGCCGCGGGCGTCGCACTTCTCGATCAGAGCCTTGGCCTCGGCCACGGAGACGGGCTTGCCTCTGCCGGTGCGGTTGAACATGTCGCCCACGTGGCCCAT
The DNA here is from genome assembly GCA_017428565.1 of Oscillospiraceae bacterium. GTDB lineage: Bacteria > Bacillota > Clostridia > Oscillospirales > Oscillospiraceae > Limivicinus. The sequence goes on along the minus strand of JAFRQP010000014.1, from coordinate 90,228 downwards.
GAAGATGCAGAGACCCTCGTCCAGGTCGCCGCTGCCTTCGCCCATCATGCGGCGGACACGGCGGCACTGGCAGGGCGTCACGCTCAGGTGGCCCTCGTTGTCCTCAATGTACTTGCTGCACTTTTCGTTGTCGATGGCGATGGCGTCTGCGGGGATGGCGCTCTCGATGGGGATGACGCGCATGATGCCGGCGCCCATGGGGGTGTTGGGGGCGTGCTCGATCTGACTGTCGGTGGCGTGCTGATGGAAGGCGTAGGCGATCTCGGGGTGAGCGATGCAGAACTTCTCGTTGATCAGCAGGAACTCGAAAAAGCCGGGGGTGTAGGGAGGCAGCAGATAGATCTCCAGATTCACCTTGGGAACCACGACCTGTACCACCATGCCGATGTCCGTCATCTCCCGCAGCAGCTCGCGGGTGCGCTTGACGGGCAGCTTGGCCTTCCGGGCGATCAGGGGAACAAAGGCAGGCTTCATGCTGGTCAGCGCCAGCAGGACGCTGATCTGCTCGTCGGTGATCCATTTCTCGAACAGCCTGTACTCGGCGCAGTCCGGGGTGATCTTGTAGTGACGGTCCTGGATCTTCTCGCAAAGCTGGATCAGATTCTCTCTAACTTCCAAAAGATTCCCTCCTCAAAAATAGTTGAAATCGGCTGAAAAACCGGATTTTGACCCAATTTTCAGTTTATCTGCTTTTGATAGGATTGTCAATCGGCAAACACTTCCCCGGTGTACAAATGAAAGGACAGACGGAGGGAAAAACCTTGACAAGGCGGGGAGCGAAAACTATAATCTCCCGTGAAAGAAGGAGCATGAAGACGAATCGGCGGGCATAGGCTGAAGCCGATCGCATGCAGGATCTGAACAGGCCGACAGACGGATGCTTTGTCCGTATGCCGGAGCCGGGTCACAAGCCGTGACAGCGGAGAGAGCATCCGCGGGACAGATGCAGTTTGGAGCTGTTCCCGCGGATGCTTTTTTCGGGGACAGGGGAGGAGAAAACGATGGATCAAACTTCTCAAACACAGCGGCAGGCGCTGAAGGTTTCGGGCCTGAGTATCCTGGTCAACACCCTGCTGACGGCGGCGAAGCTGCTGGCGGGCCTTCTGGCCCACTCCGGCGCCATGATCTCCGACGCGGTGCACTCCGCGTCCGACGTGTTCAGCACCCTGATCGTGATGGTCGGCGTGAAGCTCTCCGGCAAGGACTCGGACCGGGAGCACCCCTACGGCCATGAGCGCATGGAATGCGTGGCGGCCATCCTGCTCTCGGGCATCCTGCTGGCCACAGGTCTGCTCATCGGCTATGAGGGCGTGCAGGACATTCTTGGCGAGCGGGAGAAGCTGGAAATGCCCGGCCTGCTTGCCGCGGCCGCGGCGGGAGTGTCCATCGCCGCGAAAGAGCTGCTCTTCCGCTATGTGCGGCGGCAGGCGCGAAAGCTGGACTCTCCGGCCCTGATGGCAGAGGCCTGGCACCACCGCTCCGACGCACTGTCCTCCATCGGCGCCCTGGCGGGCATCCTGGGTGCCCGGGCGGGCTTCCCGGTGCTGGACCCCCTGGCCAGCGTGGTGATCTGTGTCTTCATCGCCAAGGCCGCCTTCGACATTTTCCGGGATGCGGTCAACAAAATGGTGGATCACAGCTGCGACGAGGAGACGGAGAGCGCCATCCGCCTCTGCGCGGTGGAGCAGGCGGAGGTGGCGCGGATCGACCTGCTGCGCACCAGGGAGTTCGGCAGCCGCATCTACATCGAGATGGAGATCGCCGTGGATGGGGAGCTGTCCCTCCGCCAGGCCCACGAGGTGGCCGAGCGGGTGCACGACGAGATCGAGCATAAATTCCCCAAGGTCAAGCACATCATGATCCACGTCAATCCCGCATGAAAAAACCGGCTCGGTCCGAAGCGGACCGAGCCGGTTTTTGTCGCTGCGCTTACACGCCGATGCCGGCGACGTGGAGGCAGATATAAGCGGTGGGGATGGAGAAGAGCAGACTGTCCGCCCGGTCGAACATGCCGCCGTGGCCGGGGATCAGGTTGGAGAAGTCCTTCACGCCGATCATGCGCTTCAGCAGACTCTCCGCCAGATCGCCGATCTGCCCCATGGTGGAGGCCAGGAAGCAGGTGATGAGGCAGAGCGGCAGGCTCAGCTCCGGGAAGATGGGCAGGAAGTAAATGACCAGTCCTGCGATCAGCGAGGCCAGCGCGCCGCAGATCGCGCCCTCCCAGGTCTTCTTGGGGCTGACCTCTGGCGCCAGCTTGTGCTTGCCGAAGGCCATGCCGCCGAAGAGAGCAAAGCTGTCGCACAGCAGGGTGGCGGAAACAGCCAGCAGCAGGGTCTGCTGCCAGATCTCGCCCACGCCGATGACCATCAGCACGCCGAAGAGAAAGCCCGGGTAGGCCAGACCCGCCACGGTATAGAGGGCGCCGGTGCCGCGGACCTTTTTGTGGACGATGCCGGAAAACATGGCCAGATAGATGCCCACCATCATGCAGCCGATGTACAGCACCTCGCCCTGGTGGAAGAGAGTCAGGGCGGCCTGGGCGGCGATGAAGGTGTACATGACCCAGGCGGCGCAGTAGACCTGCAGCTTCTCCACGGCACGGCTGTACTCATAGCAGCAGAGCACCCCGGCCAGGGCGAAGAACAGCACCCGGCTGATCTCGTGGGCCAGCACGCAGCTCAGGGTGATCGCCAGCAGGACCACGGCGGACAAAACGCGTTTTTTCAAGGCTCATCCCTCGTTTCTCTTTTCTCAACAAAATACAGAATACCACAGATTTCCACAGGGGACAAGCCCTTTCTGAAAAGCGGCGGGAGGGAAGAGAAAACAGCCGCGGATCGCGCGGAAACGGAAATTTTCTGTTGTGTACGGAGCGGAACTGTGCTATGATAAAGTGCAGCAACAGTAAAACCGCGAAAAGGAAATAAAACGATAGAAAACAGGGGGTTAAACTATGTACAGCGAAGGAAAAGTCTGGCTTGCGCAGTCCGATAAGAATCTCTATCTGCTTCCCTCCATGGCCAACCGCCACGGCCTCATCGCCGGCGCCACCGGCACCGGCAAGACCATCACCCTGAAGGTGATGGCGGAGTCCTTCTCCGACATGGGCGTTCCCGTGTTCCTGGCCGACGTGAAGGGCGACCTCAGCGGCATGTGCCGCCCCGGCCTGAATACCGAGGATATGCAGCGGCGGATCGAGCGCTTCGGCATCGAGGGCTGGGAGTACAGGGCCTATCCCACCCGCTTCTGGGACATCTTCGGGGAGAAGGGCCTGCCCGTGCGCGTCACCGTCTCCGAGATGGGACCCACCCTGCTTGGCCGCCTGCTGAACCTGACCGAGATCCAGACCGGCGTGCTGAACATCGTTTTCCGCGTGGCGGACGAGCATGGTCTGCTGCTGCTGGATCTGAAGGATCTGCGCGCCATGCTGCAGTTCGTGGGCGAAAACCGGGCGGAATTCACCACCATGTACGGCAACGTCTCCGCCGCCAGCGTCGGCGCCATCCAGCGCGCGCTGCTGGCCTTCGAGGAGGAGGGCGGCGAGATCTTCTTCGGCGAGCCGGAGCTGGACATCAACGACTGGATGCGCACCGGCCCCTACGGCCGGGGCTACATCAACATCCTCTCTTCCCAGCGCCTGATCCAGAGCCCCAAGACCTACGCCACCTTCCTGCTGTGGATGATGACCGAGCTCTTTGAGAAGCTGCCCGAGGTGGGCGATCTGGAAAAGCCCCGCATGATCTTCTTCTTTGACGAGGCGCACCTGCTCTTCACCGACGCGCCCAAGGCCCTGGTGCAGAAGATCGTCCAGGTGGTGAAGCTGATCCGCTCCAAGGGCGTGGGCGTCTACTTCATCAGCCAGAGCCCCTCCGACATCCCCAACGACGTGCTGGCCCAGCTGTCCAACAAGGTGCAGCATGCCCTGCGTGCCTACACCCCCTCCGAGCAGAAAGCCATCCGCGCCGCCGCCAAGGCTTTCCGCGTGAACCCCGCCTTTGATACCGAGACCGCCCTCACCGAGCTGGGCGTGGGCGAGGCCCTGGTCAGCTTCCTGGACGAGAAGGGCATCCCCACCGTGGTGGAGCGGGCCAAGATCCTGCCGCCCCAGAGCATGATGGGCATCGCCGAGGACAGCGCCGTGCAGGGCGTGATCCGCAGCGACGAGTTTGAACCCAAGTACCGCGAGGCGGAGGATCGGGAGTCCGCCTACGAGGTGCTGGTGGCCGCCACCGCCGAGCTGGAGGAGCAGCGCCGCAAGGAGGCCGAGGAGGCCGCCGCGGAGAAGCAGCGCCAGAAGGAGGAGGCCGAGGCCGAAAAGCAGCGCCAGCGGGAGGAAGCCGCGGCCGAGAAGCAGCGCCAGCGGGAAGAGGCAGCCGCCCAGAAGGCCGCCGAGCGGGAAGCCGCCAACAAGAAGAAGGTGGCCCAGAAGGCCGTCACCAGCGCCAGCTCCACGGTCATGACCGCCGTGAGCCACAATCTGGTCAACTCCGTTGTGGGCGGCAAGAAGACCAGCGCCGGCACCATCGCCAAGCGCGCCGCCACCAACGCCCTCTCTTCCGTGCTGCGCTCCGGCACCAGCTCCATCATCCGGGGCCTTTTCGGCAATAAGAAGTAAGCCAAAGCGTTCCCGTTACGCATGAGAAAAGCCTTCGCTGTTTTTCAGCGAAGGCTTTTCTCATCTACTTCATACACACTCTCGTCTTTGTCAGAGATGTAAATGTCCACTGTTTTGCCCAAAAAATCATCGGGATCGTAATAACGCAGCGTTTGAAAACGGTATTTCTGCCCCCCGCTTTCGCAGAAGAAGATATAGGGATGTTTCCCATTGACAGTCATTCTGCCATTTAGCTCATAGCTGATAACCGAAGCGTGGACGACATGGCCCGATCTTGCCCTCCGTTTTTTGACAAGATGGCGGATACAGGGAATGAGGAAACATGCTCCGACGATTGCAAAAACAAGGCCTACCAAAACAAAAACGATCTCATGAGCGATGGAGAACAGATACAGCATGCCAAGGCCGGCGAGAAAAAAGAAAAGGCCGAGCGTCAGAGTAATACCAAATCCGGGCATCCGAAATACGCTCCCTTCTCTCAGGCCGGCTCGTAGCTGCGGCTCAGCTCTTTGCCCTCGGCGTCATACTCCACGTTCTCCATCAGCGCCGGGTCCACCCGGCTGCGCTTTTTCACAACCATGCCCTGGCCCTGGTTGTTGAAGACCCAGATCTTGTACCCCCGAAACTCCGGGTCGTCCTTGTTGAAGGCGCCGCTGACGTTCAGCCGGCAGAACTTGGCCCGCCCCTCCGGCGTGTCCAGCAAATCGCCGGTGCCGCGGTAGAACAGCTCGTCCTGCATGGCCCTCTTTTTGAATTCCTCCCACTCCTCGTCGGGGATCTTGTCCACTTCACGGGGATCGATCATGGTATGACCTTCCTTTCTTCCTGGCGTTTGAACTCAGCATAGCACAGTACTCCGGAACTTGCAAGGAAAAGCGCCGCCCGCCGCGCCCGGAACTTTACAGCGCCGGGAAACTGTGATACAATCAATTGAAAAATCTGGGATGGAGAAGCCTATGCTGGAGCGTTTGAAAGCCATTTTTCATCAATTTGAGGAGCTGCGGGCCCGCCTGGAGCTGCCGGAGACCTATTCCGATCCCGCCCTCTATGCCAGGGTGGAGCGGGAGGCCCGGGAGCTGCAGCCGGTGGCCGAGGCCTACGCGGCCTACGTCCGCGCCTGCGCCGATATGGACGCCGCCCTGGAGCTGCAGAGCGACCCCGAGATGCGGGAGCTGGCCCAGGAGGAGTATCAGAGCGCCAGGGCGGAAAAGGAGCGGCTGGAGCAGCAGATCCGCATCCTGCTGCTGCCCAAAGATCCCAACGACCAAAAGAACGTGATCATGGAGATCCGCGGCGGCGTGGGCGGGGAAGAGGGGATGCTCTTCGCGGCCGACCTCTACCGCATGTATACCCTGTACGCCGAGTCCCGGGGCTGGAGGATCGAGGTCGCCAACGTGAGCGAGACGGAGCTGGGCGGCATCAAGGAGATCAGCTTTCTCATCGAGGGAGAGGGCGCCTGGTCCCGCCTGAAGTTCGAGGCCGGCGGCCACCGGGTCCAGCGCGTGCCGGTGACGGAGTCCGGCGGGCGGATCCACACCAGCGCCGCCACAGTGGCTGTGCTGCCGGAGGTGGAGGAAGTAGACTTCAAGCTGGATCTGAACGATCTGAAGATCGACACCTATCGTTCCTCCGGCGCAGGCGGCCAGCACGTCAACAAGACCGAGAGCGCCATTCGCATCACCCACCTGCCCACGGGCCTGGTGGTGGAGTGCCAGGATGAGCGCAGCCAGTATAAAAACAAGGACCGCGCCATGCAGATCCTGCGGAGCAAGCTCTATGAAATGGAGCAGGCGAAGCAGAACGCCGCCGTGGCCGCCGAACGCAAGAGCCAGATCGGCTCCGGCGACCGGAGCGAGCGCATCCGCACTTACAACTTCCCCCAAAACCGGGTGACGGATCATAGGCTTTCGGGGGACAACAAAAATTTCAACATCGACCGTATCATCAACGGTGATCTGGACGAACTCATCGACGCCCTGGTCACCGCCGATCAGGCCGCGAAGCTGGCAGAGAATTCGGAGTTCGGATTGCGGAATTCGGAATGATGGAAACGATAACGATAGACAAAATAGAAGAACTGGACCGTGCTGCGGAGCTGCTCCAAAAGGGACAGCTGGTGGCCGTGCCCACGGAGACGGTCTACGGCCTCGCGGGCAACGGCTTGGACGAGAAGGCGGTGGAGGCCATTTACGAGGTCAAGGGCCGCCCTGCGGTGAAGCCCCTGGCCTTGATGGTCCCCGGCGCGGAGGCCATGGAGCGCTACTGCGATCCCGTGCCGCCCCAGGCGAAGCATCTTGCGGCCCGCTTCTGGCCCGGGCCCCTGACCATCGTGCTGAAGGCGCGTGAGCTTGTGCCGGAGATCGTCCGCGCGGGAGGGGAGACGGTGGGCCTGCGCTGCCCGGATCACCCTCTGACCCTGGAGTTGCTGAGGCGCGCTGGCGTCCCCTTCGCCGCGCCATCCGCCAATCCTTCCGGCTCGGAAAGCCCCAAAACGGCGCAGCGGGTGCTGGACTATTTTGACGGGCAGATCGCCGCCGTGGTGGACGGCGGGCCCTGCGGCCTCGGCCGGGAGTCCACCCTCCTGGATATGAGCCGGACGCCCTACCGCATCCTGCGGCAGGGAGCCCTCCCCGCGGAGGACATCGCCCAGGCGCTGGCGGAGGAGATGGAGATCGTGGGCGTCACCGGCGGCAGCGGCAGCGGCAAGACCACCGCCCTGCGGGAGCTGGAAAAGCGCGGAGCCCTGGCCCTGGACTGCGACGCGGTGTATCATCGGCTGCTGGAGACCAGCCCCGCCCTTCTGGGGGAGCTCGAGGCCCGCTTTCCCGGCACGGTGGAGGACGGCGTCCTGCAGCGCAAAAAGCTGGGGGAGATCGTGTTCCGGGACGAGGAAGCCCTTTCGGAGCTCAACCGAATCACCCACCGGCATGTGACCGACGAGGTGCTGCGATGCCTGCGCCGACACGCCATGGCCGGCGGCACCCTGGCCGCCCTGGACGCTATCGAGCTGCTGGAGAGCCCCCTGGCCGCCCGCTGTGACTTCACCATCGGCGTGATCGCGGCGGAGGAGATCCGCGCCGCGCGCATCATGGCGCGGGACGGCGTCGGACGGGACTACGCGCTGCTGCGCATCCGGGCCCAGCGGCCGGACAGCTATTTCCGGGAGCGCTGCGACGCGATCCTGGAAAACAACGGAGACGAAGCAAGTTTTATTTCAAATATCAACAAATTACTGGAGGAGAAACTGCACCATGGATGAACTGAGAAGCAAGCTTTTCTACGAGCAGAAGAACGGCTACGACCTGATCGGTACCGAGGAGCGCCTCAAGGTGGAGGACTACTGCAAGGGCTACATGGCGTATCTGGACAATTCCCGCATGGAGCGGGAGGCGGTCGTGAACGCCATCGCGCTGGCCGAGAAAGAGGGCTTTGTGGAGTACGTGCCCGGCATGGCTCTGAAGGCCGGCGACAAGGTCTACAAGAACAATCGCGGTAAGGCCCTGATCCTGGCCGTTATCGGCAAGAAGCCCCTTTCGGAGGGCGCGGTCATCGCCGGCGCCCATGTGGACTCTCCCCGTCTCGATCTCAAGCAGGTCACCCTCTATGAGCAGGACGAGCTGGCCTACTTCAAGACCCATTATTACGGCGGCATCAAGAAGTACCAGTGGGTCACCATCCCTCTGGAGCTCCACGGCGCCGTGGTGCTGAAGAGCGGCGAGGTGATCCCCGTGGTCATCGGTCGGGAGAAGGACGAGCCCAAGTTCGTCATCACCGACCTGCTGCCCCATCTGGCCAAGGATCAGATGCAGAAGACTCTGTCCGAGGGCTTTGCCGGCGAGGGCCTGAACATCCTGCTGGGCTCCGCGCCTTACGCCGACGAGGGCAAGGACCGGGTAAAGCTGGCGGTCATGAGCATCCTCAACGACATGTACGGCATCACCGAGGAGGACTTCCTCTCCGCGGAGCTGGCCGCCGTCCCCGCCTTCGACGTGTGCGAGGTGGGCCTGGACCGCTCTCTCATCGGCGGCTACGGCCATGACGACCGGGTCTGCGCCTATGCCGAGCTGAAGGCCATCTTCGACGTGCAGGAGCCGGAGCGCAGCTGCGTCTGCATCCTGGCCGATAAGGAGGAGACCGGCTCCGACGGCGTTACCGGCATGCAGTCCGCCTGCTTCGACGTGTTCATGAAGGATATCTGCGAGAGCCAGGGCGTGCCCCTGCGCCGCTGCTATGAGAAGAGCTTCTGCCTCTCCGCGGACGTGTCCAACGCCTTCGACCCCCTGTACCCGGAGGTCTCCGAGAAGCGCAGCGACTCCAAGGTCAACTACGGCATGGCCATCTGCAAGTTCACCGGCGCCCGGGGCAAGGGCGGCACCAGCGACGCCTCCGCGGAGCTGGTGGCCTACCTGCGCCGCCTCTACGAGCGCGAGGGCGTGGTGTGGCAGATGGCGGAGCTGGGCAAGGTGGATCAGGGCGGCGGCGGCACCATCGCCAAGTTCATGGCCAACCGGAACATCGACACCATCGACGCCGGCGTCCCCGTGCTCAGCATGCACGCTCCCTTTGAGGTCGTCGCCAAGTTTGACTGCTACATGACCTACAAGGGCGTCCTGGCCGCCTACGCGGACAAGTGAGTTTTGAGTTTTCAGTTTTGAGCTTTGAGAAATAAACGAAACACCTCCCGGGAACACTACCCGGGAGGTGTTTTTGATGGATGAAATCAAAGAGCTGGGCGCGTCGAAGGCGGGGAGCATCCACTGTCTCACCATCGTGGGGCAGATCGAGGGACACCAGACCCTGCCCGAGGACGCCAAGGCAACCAAATACGAGCATATCCTGCCCCTGCTTGCCGCCATCGAGGAGAGCCCGGAGATCCGGGGCCTGCTGATCCTGCTGAACACCGTGGGCGGGGACGTGGAGGCGGGTCTTGCTATGGCGGAGATGATCGCCGGCATGCAGACGCCCACGGTCTCCCTGGTATTGGGCGGCGGACACTCCATCGGCGTGCCGCTGGCGGTTGCCGCCCGCTGCAGCATGATCGCGCCTTCCGCGGCCATGACGATCCACCCGGTTCGGCTGAACGGGGTGGTGATCGGCGTGCCCCAGACCTACAACTACTTCGCCCGCATCCAGGAGCGGATCGTCCGCTTCGTCACGGAGCACTCCCGTATCAGCCGGGAGGAATATCTGCGCCTCATGACCAACACCGACGAGCTTGCAAACGACGTAGGCAGCGTGCTGGACGGGGAGGAGGCGGTGCGCCTTGGCCTCATCGACCGGATCGGCGGCCTCTCCAACGCGCTGGACTGGCTGCACAAGAGAATCGAATCGTAAGGGCGGCTGTTTTGGGCGCCCGCTTTTCTGCGGAACAAAAAGAATTACCGGCAAAAAAGAACTATTTTGCCACGAAGCAGTGCCACTCCTCCTCGCAGCGGTGCTCCAGAACGGTGAAGCCTGCCTGCTCGATGGCGGCGCGGACCTCGTCTTGCCGCCCCTCGATGATGCCGGAGCTGATCCAGATCCCGCCGGGGGCCAGGAAGGCGCGCACATGGCGGGAGAGGGGGATGATCACGTCCGAGACGATGTTGGACAGCACCAACTCGTAACCTCCGCCGAAGCGGCGGCGCAGGGAGGCGTCGGAGAGGATGTCCCCGGCGCAGGCGGTGAGCCGCTCCGGCCCGATGCCGTTGAGAGCGGCGTTTGCCATCACCACGTCCGGCGCCTTGGGGTCGATGTCGCAGCCCAGGCAGCGCTTTGCCCCCAGCACCAGCGCTCCGATGCCCAGGATCCCGCTGCCGCAGCCCAGATCCAGCACCTGGGTGCTTTGGTTTACATAATTCTCGAGAGCCGCCAGGCACATGCGGGTGGTGGGGTGGCTGCCGGTGCCGAAAATGAGACCCGGGTCCAGCCGCAGGGGCACCCGCCCGTCGTCGGGCACAGGCTCCCACTCGGGCACCACAACCAGCTTTTCGCCCACCTCGATGGGCTTGTAGAACTCCCGCCAATTGTTCTCCCAGTCGCTGTCGTCCACGAAGCTGACGGCGACCCTGCCGTAGGCGGCGCGGATCTGCCGCAGGGAATCCCGCCCGGCCTCATCGTCGGTCAGATAGCACTTGATGCGGCTGAGCCCCTGGTATTTCTGCTCCAGCTCCTCGTCCACATAGTCCCAGTAGGCGTGGTTGTTCTCCAGAAAATTGCGGAAGTCCTCTTCGTTTTCGATGACGAAGCCGCCCACGCCCATGGCGGTCATTTCCTCGCAGCGGCGGTCGATCTCCTTGGCCGGGGTGTCCACGATCACTTCGATATAGCGCATCGGTGCATCTCCTTCATTCAGTCGTATTTTCTTCGGCGCAGAGGGGAAACAGGTCCCAGGGCCGGGCCTTCGGCGGAAGCAGGGTAAAGCGCAGGATTTCCCGGGAAACGGGGTGAGGGAAGGCCAGAGAGGCCGACCACAGGGCCAGACCCCAGTCCCGGAGGGAGCTGCCGTACTTCCGGTCTCCCGCCAGGGGGAAGCCCCGGGAGGCGAACTGCACCCGGATCTGATGGCTGCGCCCGGTCTCCAGATAAACGCGCAGCAGGCTCAGATCCTCCCGCGTGTCCAGCAGGCGGTAGGAGAGGACGGCTTCCCGCACGCCCTTTCGCATCCGCTTTACCACATAGCTCTTGTTTTTCGCCGCGTCCCGGTACAGCAGGTCCCGCAGCTCGCCGCAGGGCTCCGGCTGCCCCTGGACCACGGCCAGATACTCCTTTTTCAGCTCGCCCGCGGCGATGGCGGCGGAGAGCCCCGCGGCGGCGCGCCGGGTCTTGGCGTAGACCATGAGCCCTCCCGTCTCCCGGTCCAGACGGTGGACACAGTATAGCTCCGGCAGGGAAAGCTCCGCCCATAGCAGCGCGGGGAGTCCGCCCTCTTCCGAGATCAGGCCCGCCGGTTTTTCGCAGACCAGCAGCTCCCGATCCTGATACAGGATGTTCATGCGATCTCCTCCCATCCATAGAAGGATCCTTTGGAAGGATTATACCGCAGGAGAAGGAAAAAAGCCAGAGCAGAAAAGAAAAGAGCCTGTGCGATTTCCCCTTGCACGAAGCTTTTGTGTATGCTATCATTAAACTACGCAAATATGCGGCAAAGGAGAAAGATCGGTATGGATGTATCCAATATTCTCGCTCTTCTCGGCGGCGTGGCTCTGTTCCTCTTCGGCATGAGCCTGATGGGGGACGGTCTCAAGCGCGTGGCCGGCAACAAGATGGAGATGGTGCTCTACCGGCTGACCGGCACACCTCTGCGCGGTGCCCTGCTGGGCACCGGCGTCACCGCCGTGATCCAGTCCTCCTCCGCCACCTCCGTGATGGTGGTGGGCTTCGTGAACTCCGGCATGATGAAGCTCAAGCAGGCGGTCCCGGTGATTCAGGGCGCTCTGATCGGCACCAGCATCACCGGCTGGATCATCGCACTCTCCAGCGTGTCCGGCTCCAGCCTGGCGAGCCTGTTTTCCACCGAGACCCTGGCCGCCGTGATGGCGGTGGTGGGCATCCTGCTGCGCATGTTCTCCAAGAAGCAGATGCATCACCATATGGGAGACATCCTGCTGGGCTTCGCGGTGCTGATGTTCGGCATGAAGAACATGAGCGGGGCGGTGTCTCCTCTGAAAAGTGATCCCGCCTTCATCGAGATGATGACCGCTTTTTCCAACCCCGTTCTGGGCATCCTGGTGGGCGCAGCCTTCACCGCCGTGCTGCAGAGCGCTTCCGCCGCGGTCGGCATCCTGCAGGCCCTGTCCATGACCGGGGCGATCCAGTTCCACACCGCCTATCCGCTGATCCTGGGCATCGCCATCGGCTCCTCGGTGCCGGTGCTGTTCTCGGCCCTGGGCGCCCGGGTGGATGGCCGGAGGACCGCCTTTTCCTATCTGGCAATCGAAATCTTCGGCGCGCTGATCTTCGGCGTGCTGTACTACGCGCTGAACGCAGCTTTCCGGTTCCCGATTCATGAGATGGTGATGAACCCGGTCAACATCGCGCTGGTGAACACCCTCTTCCGGGTGGCCACGGCGGCGGTGCTGCTCCCGCTGGACGGGCTGCTGATCAAGCTGGTCAGCCGTTTCGTGCGGCAGCGGCCGGACGAAGAGGAGGACCAGGGCGAGCTGGACCGGCTGGACGAGCGCTTCCTGGAGCACCCGGCCCTGGCTCTGGAGCAGAGCCGCCTGACGGTGAACGCCATGGCCCAGAGCTCTCTGAAAAACGTCAAGCTGGCCATCGGCCTGCTGAGCGAGTATTCCGACGCCGGCATGCGCAAGGTCGTGATGCTGGAGGATCTGGTGGACCGCTACGAGGACCGGCTGGGTACCTATCTGGTGAAGGTGAACACCCACGAGCTCAACCAGAAGCAAAACGAAAACGCCTCCAAATACCTGCACACGCTCACGGACTTTGAGCGTATCAGCGACCACGCCATGAACATCGGCACGCTGGCCCAGGAGATCAAGGAGAAGCAGATCCGCTTCTCCGAGGACGCGGAGAAGGAGCTGAAAACGCTGATCGCCGCCCTGACGGAGATCCTGGAGCTGTCCTTCAGTTCCTATGTGGAGGAGGACGTGGACAAGGCCCGCCGGGTGGAGCCGCTGGAGGAGCTGATCGACAATCTCTGCGACGAGATGAAGCGCCGTCACGTGGAGCGTCTGCAGGCGGGGACCTGCTCCCTGTCCCAGGGTTTCGTGTTCAACGACCTGCTCTCCAACTTCGAGCGCGTGGCCGACCACTGCTCTAACCTGGCCGTTGCCATGATTGAGCTGGAGATGGACGCCTTCGAGACCCACGATTACATCCTCAACCTCAAGGAGCTGCACTCCCAGCAGTTCGATGAGCTGTATGAGCAGTTCGCCCAAAAGTATCAGATCTGACAGAGAGACAAGAAATCCCGGAGCCCTGTTCGGCTCCGGGATTTCTGCGCGATAAAGCTTATTCCGGCAGCGCGCCGGGGAAGGCGGCGTCGGGGTCGAAGCGGCCGGAGGCGAAGAGCAACCCCACCGCGCTCTCATAGTCGGAGAGACAGCGCGCCTTGTTCAGCTGCTTCAGCTCCCGCTCCGCGCCGGGGAACATGTGGTTGACATAATACCAAAGCTCCTTCAGCCGGCCCAGGATCAGCCGCTCCTGCAGCCCATCCTCTCTGAAAGCAGCGCAGAGGGCGTCCAGAAAGGCCCGCAGTTCTTGCGCCTCCAGAGCCGTGCCGCCCCGCAGGACCCGGAAAAGCGCCGGGTTTGCGATCGCCCCGCGACCCAGCATGAGCCTGTCCAGTCCGGGAAAGTTTAACAGTACTTTCTCATATGCTTTGCGGTCCAGCACGTTCCCGTTGTAGCAGACGGGGGCGCGGCTTTTCGCCAGGGCCAGGGCGAAGGGACCAAGTTCCGGCGTGCTCCGGTACATCCCGTCCCGGGGCCGGGCGTGGACGATCAGCTCCGAGAGGGGATAGCGGTTATAGACTTCCAGAATGCGGGGAAACTCCGCCCCGCTCTCCATCCCCAGCCGGGTCTTCACCGAGACCCGCAGCGGGCAGGCGGAAAAGACCTCAGCCAGAAAGCGGTCCAGGGAGTCGAGATCGGCCAGCATCCCGGCGCCCTTGTGCTTGGGCACCACGGTGCCGGAGGGGCAGCCCGCGTTCAGATTCACTTCTTCATAGCCCATGGCTTCCAGCTCCCGGCTGAGAGCCAGAAAGGCCTCCGGCCGGTTGCACAGGATCTGGGGGACCAGGGAAAGGTCCCGGTTCAGCTCTGGGTCCAGATCCCTCAGAGCGCTGGCCTTGACCTTGCCCTGGCCGTCCGGGGCCAGAAAGGGCGCGTAGTAGCGGTCGACGCCCGGAAAAAAGCGGGCGTGGGTCCGGCGGTAAATATGGGAGGTGAGCCCCTCCATGGGGGCGAAGGAAGCGATCACGGCGTCCGGCTCCTTTTCCTGGTTTTCGTGTCAGCCCGAGCATAGCAAAAAAAGCCGCCGGGGTCAAAAAAATTTTCGGAAAATCACAAATTATTCATCAAAACGCAGAGGGATGCGATATAATATCGGAAGAAAACAGACATTCAGCCTTGTGCTGCGGAGGAAAAGAGCTTGAAGCACCCAGCCTTGACAAGATTGTTTGCCGTGGTTCTGGCCGTTCTGTGCCTGACGATGCTGCTGGCAGGTCTCGGCAGCATTCTGGGCGCCCTGCGGGATCGGGACAGCGCCATGGCAGACTACGGCCGCCTGACCGGGCGGATCGAAGAATATGAACAGGTTTTAAGCGAGCTGGAGGGTCGTGTGAGCTTCCGGGAGGGCGATCAGGCGCTCCGGGAGGCGCAGGAAGAGCACGACGACCAGGCCGCTCAGCACCGCATGGATCTGGCCGTGTATACGGCCACCCGGGGCGGTCTCCGCGCCGGAGCCGCGGCGCTGGACGAGGCGGAGAACGCCTTCCAGCAGGGCATGGCCCAGTACTACGCCGGGGTCGCGCTGTTCGAAGAGCAGGAGCGGGCCTTCTGGGAGGGCTATGAGCAGTTCCAGGCGGGAAAGCGGCAGCTGGAGGAGGCGCGCAAGACCCTGGAGCTGGCCCAGGCGGCCCTGCAGTCCCTCCGCGCGCAGCTGGACCAGAGCCGTGCCCTGGCCGCCATTCTGGAGAGCGGGGACGAGAACGCCCGGCAGGAGCTGAGCGTCGCCGCCTATGACGAGCTGCTCTCCGCGCTGGATCAGGCGGTGGGCATGTACGAGCTGCTGGAGGAGCAGGGCGGCATCAGCCCCGAGCAGATGGAGCAGATGCTGGCGCTGCTGGCCCAGCAGAGCGACGCGGATCTGAGCTGGCTGGAGGGGATCGCCTGGGAAGGGATCTCGGCGGAATCTCTGGCGGCGATCGAGAGCATGGTCGCCCAGGCCACCGGCATGACGATACCGGAGATTCGCGCCCGCATCCAGGAGCAGCGGGACGCTGTCGCCAACATGGACGCGGATAGCCCTATCACGGAGGAGCAGTTTGCCGAGCTCCAGGCGGGCTATGCCATGAGCCGGGAGTGGCTCCTGGCGGTGGATGCGGCCATGGAGCAGAAGATCAGCGAATACGAGGCGCAGATCGCCCAGGCCCAGACACAGATCGACGAGGCCCAGGCGCAGATCGACGCTCTGGAGCCTGTGATGGAGCAGGGCAAGACCATGATGGAGCAGGCTCGCGCCGCGCTGGACGCTGCGGGCAGCCAGATCCAGATGGGGCAGCAGGGCCTGGCGGAGGGCCGTCGGCAGCTGGATGAGCAGAGCGCGGCCCTGGACGAGCAGGAGGAGGCCCTGCGCCGGGAAAAGGAGGAGCTGGACGCTGAGGCCGATCAGCTGGAGGGGGAGAGCGCAGAGCTTGCCCAGCAGCGGGAGCGGGAGCAGAGGGAGATCTCCCTGCGTCTGACCCTGCTGGACTATGACGGGATCCGCGGCAGGACGGACGAGGGCATGGACCTGCTGCCTGCGGCGAAGGACTATGCCGAGAGCTTCCTGCAGGATACGAAGACCGGGACCACGGGTCGCCTCATCGTTGCGGCGCTGATGATCCTGGGCGGGATCAGCGGCTTCGCGGGCATCCCGGCCGCCTTTGAGAAGACGAACAAGCGCTTCTGGCTCCTTGCGCCGGTGATCGGCAGCCTGCTCTGTGCCCTGGGGGCGGAGGGGATCTGCCGCGCCCTGGGCCGGGGCGACAGTTATTCGGCTCTGGCGGTGGCGGTTTTCGCGCTGGTGCAGCTGGCCCTGGTGCTGCCGCGGAAGAAAAAGAAAGCGTAAGCGATGAATGGAAAACACACGGAGAGGCGGTTTCGTCTCTCCGTGTGTTCGTCTGTGCCAAGGATTCAGCCCTTATCCAGCAGGGCGTTCATCGCCCGCACGGCCTCCGCCTCATCGTCGCTGGGCAGGAAAAGGTCGCAGAAGCTGGCCTGCTCCCGCTGCTTTTCCGCCTGCTCCATGCGCACCGGCAGCTCGTAGGGACTGCGGGCGATGGCGGCATAGCGGGCCCGGAGCACCGCGGGGTCGGTGGGCTCCATGTAGATGCAGACGGCCTCGGGCATGGCCGCCTTCAGCTGGGCCGCCCGGTCGATCTCCAGGTTCAGCAGGACCTTCTTCCCGGCCCGGAGCTGCTCCTCCACCAGACGGCGGGAGGTGCCGTAGTCGTTGCCGGCGAACTCCGTGCATTCCAGCAGATCGCCGCTCTCCTTCAGCGCGTTCCAGCCCTCCAGGTCGTAGAACCAGAAGCCCACGCCGTCCTGCTCACCGGCCTTCATCTTCCGGGCGGTGACTGGGGTCACGGCGCCGATGTCGCTGCGCTTCTCCAGCACGGCCCCGATGATCTCCTTGAGACCGGCTCCGGAGGGCCCGGAGACGACGTAGAGCTTTCCCTTTTTCTCTTCCATGTGCGATCCCTCCCTGACTTTTTCCCGTCAATTATACCGGATCACGGCCCGCTTTGCAAGTCCCGGAGGAAGCTGCGGGAGAGAAAAAGGCTTTTTTGCGCCGCGGGGCTTGTGCGCGGGGAAAAGCTGTGGTACAATATGTTTAAGACAGAGAGAGGAGTTGAAAGGATGAACCTGTTTTCCTGCTGAGAGACATAACGGAGCCAAGCGGCATTGGCGGCGGGAGACCGTCTGTTTTGTTATGTCTGTATGTAGGAAAGCACCGATCCTTCAACACCGATACGGACATGGTATGCCCTTTTGTTGACGGCTGCGGGAGCTTTCCTGCGGCCGATCTTTTTTTCTCAGGGAGGACATAACAATGTCATTGATCCAAGTATCGCATCTGACTTTTGCCTATGATGGCAGCTATGATAATGTATTTGAGGATCTGAACTTTCAGATCGACTCGGACTGGAAGCTGGGCTTTACCGGGCGCAACGGTCGGGGCAAGACCACCTTTCTGCGCCTCTTGATGGGGCAGTATGCCTATCAGGGAACGATCTCGTCCTCGCTGCGCTTTGTGTATTTTCCCTGCGAACCGAGGCATCCGGACTGGCTCGCCTGGGACGCGCTGGAGGAGCAGGAGCCGGAGCTTACGCGCTGGAAGCTCCTGCGGGAGATGGCGCGGCTGGAGCTGGAGGAGGAAGTGCTCTTCCGCCCCTTCGAAACGCTATCCCACGGGGAGCAGACCAAGCTCCTGCTTGCCCTGCTCTTTTTGCGGGAGAACGGCTTCCCCCTCATCGACGAGCCTACCAATCACCTGGATGCCCACGGGCGCGAGGTGGTGAGCCGCTATCTCAGCGGGAAGAAGGGCTTCATCCTGGTGTCCCACGACCGGGCCTTTCTGGACGGCTGCGTGGACCATATCCTGTCCATCAACAAGGCGAGCATCGACGTCCAGAAGGGAAACTTCTCCTCCTGGTGGGAGAACAAGCGCCGGCAGGACGCCTATGAGCTGGCGGAAAACGACAAGCTAAAAAAGGAGATCGGCAGGCTCCGGGAGACCGCCCGGGAGAAGGCCCAGTGGTCGGACGCTGCCGAAAGCCGCAAGACCGGGATCAGCAGGATCCAGGTGGACAACGTGAAGGGCTGGCGGCCCCTCCAGGGAGCCAAGTCCAAAAAACAGATGGCCCGTGCCAAGGCCATCGAGACCCGGCGGGAGACGGCCATCGAGGAAAAGGAAAAGCTGCTGAAGAACATCGAGCACCAGGCGGCGCTGAAGCTGAGTCAGCCGGCCTATCACAAGGAACGGCTGCTGCAGCTGCGGGATCTGACGGTGGACTACGGGAACGGACCGGTGTTCGACCCCGTCAGCTTTGAACTGCTGCAGGGAGAGAGACTTGCACTCCTGGGCCGCAACGGCAGCGGCAAGAGCAGCATCCTCAAGCTCCTCTGCGGCGAGGCGATCCCCTTTACCGGCAGCCTGGAGATGGGGAGCGGCCTGAGCATCTCCTATGTCCCCCAGGACGCGGGAGCTCTGCAGGGCAGCCTCTCCGACTATGCCCGGGCCTGTCAGATCGACGAGAGCCTTTTCAAGGCGATCCTCATCAAGCTGGACTTCGCCCGGAAGCAGTTTGAAAAGGACATGGCGGACTTCTCCGCCGGGCAGAAGAAAAAGGTGCTCATTGCCCGCTCCCTCTGCGAGAAGAGCCATCTGCATATCTGGGACGAGCCCATGAACTACATCGATGTGATTTCCCGTATGCAGATTGAGGAGCTGATCCTGGAGCATCAGCCCACGCTGCTGCTGGTGGAGCACGACCGGGCCTTCTGCGAGAGAGTGGCCACCAAGACCGTGGAACTGCGAAAGCCGAGCGTTTGACCGATGCTTTTGCAGCTGAATAGACAAGACCGGCGAGGAGGGAGCAGAAAAAGCCTTTCTTCCTGAGCGTATTCCGCCCATTCTCCTGCTTCCCGTTCTTGCAATCCGGCGCTTTATCGGGTAAAATAGTAAAACAATGAGACAATCCGGATGAGAAGCGGAGAAAGGAGATCTGCCATGCTGACCTGTGTTCTGCTGCTGGGCTGCGGCGCCGCCGTCCTGGCCCTGTATCTTGCGGAAAAGCTGCGCCGCTACTCGGTGAAGGCGGTGTTGCTGAAGGGCTTGTGCTCGGCTCTGTTTGTGAGTCTTGCCGTCTGCGCCTGGTACCACTCCGGCAAAAGCGGCCCTCTGCGGCCCCTGGGCCTGTTCGTGATCCCCGGCCTGCTCTTCGGCCTGCTGGGGGATATCTGGCTGGATCTGAAATATGTGTTTCCGGAGCGGGACGAGCCCTTTACCTACGCGGGCTTCGCCTCCTTCGCCGTCGGACATGTGCTCTACTGTACGGGGCTCTGCCTGCAGTTTGCCCCGGGGGCTCGTCCTGCTTTCATTTGGCTGCCTCTGCTGCTGGCGGTCATGGCCGGCCTGGGGACCGCCGCGCTGGAAAAGCCCATGAAGCTGCGCTACGGGAAGTTCAAGCCCGTTGTGGCGGGGTACGGGATCCTGCTCTTCTCCACGGTCCTGCTCTCCGGTTCCCTGGCGCTGTTTCACGGCGGACGAGAGACCGCGCTGAACCTCTTCTTCGCCGGAGCGTTGCTCTTTGCCGCCTCCGACCTGATCCTCAGCGGCACCTATTTCGGTGAGGGAAAGGAGCGCCCGGTGGATCTGCTGCTGAACTATCTCACGTATTATCCCGCCCAGTTTCTGATCGCCTTTTCCCTGCTGTATCTGTAAAGGAGGAATGAACCATGCCGAAATTTACCTGTCTGCTCCCCGGGAGAGAACTAGCTGACCCGAGGGAGGACTTCCGCGCCGCCCGGAAAATCGAGCAGTATCGTCTGGGCTCTCTGGCGCTGTATCTGCCCCGGGGCCTGAGCTGGGAGTACATCCCGCTGGACGCGCTCGACAAGGCGGAGCGTTCCCACCGGGTCATCAGCGCAGGCCACTGCGTCACCGTGCGGGAGGAAAAGCCCGCGCTGGACCTTTGGGCGGGGGAGAAGAGCTGGACGCTGAACCTGGAGAAGCCCGCCAGCGCCCGGAGCTTTCTGGACGCTCTGAGCAAAGACTGAAAGGAGCGCAGGCACATGACAGATTGGGAAGCCATGCGCGCGCGGCACTCCGTCCGCGCCTATCTGGAAAAGCCGATCCCTGCGGATATCCGGCAGGAGTTGGACGCCTTTGCCGAGACCTGCAACCGGGAGAGCGGCCTGCATATCAGCGTCCAATACGACGACCCGGCGGGCTTTGACTCCCGCCTGGCCCACTACGGCAGCTTCCGGAACGTGGCAAATTACATCGTCTTGGCCGGCAAAAAGGAGGGCGACTTCGACTTCCGCTGCGGCTATTGCGGCGAAAAGCTGGTGCTCCAGGCCCAGAAGCTGGGACTCAACACCTGCTGGGCGGCTCTGACCTTCAACAAAAAGCGGGTGCGGGAGCTGGTACCGGAGGGGGAGAGCCTCTGCATGGCCATCGCCCTGGGCTACGGCGAGGACCAGGGCAGGCAGCACAGGAGCAAGGACACCGCAAAGGTCAGCGAGCTTGCCGGACCCGCGCCGGACTGGTTCCGGCAGGGCCTGGAGGCGGCGCTTCTCGCCCCTACGGCCGTCAATCAGCAGAAGTTCTGCTTCGGCATGGAAGGGGAGAACCCCACGGCGCGCGTCAGAGGTCTTGGCACCTATACCCGGGTTGACCTCGGCATCGCGGCGCTGCATTTTGAGCTTGGCTCCGGGAAAAAAGTGAAAATCAAAGAATAAAGGAGAGAACATGGCCTACAAAGTACTGGTGATCTGCGGCAGCCCTCATGTGTCCGGCTGCACCAACCGCGCCCTGGAGGAGGTCTGCAGGACCCTCAACGAGGAAGGCGTGGAGACCGAATGGGTCCGGGTGGGAATGGAAGACGCCCACGGCTGCCTGGGCTGCGGCTTCTGCAGCAAAAACGACCACTGCGTCTTTGATGACGGGGTGAACCGGGCGGCAAAGCTTCTTCAGGAGGCGGACGGGCTGCTGGTGGGCAGCCCCGTGCATTACGCTTCTCCGGCCGGCGCCCTGCTGGGCTTCCTGGACCGGCTCTTTTACAGCGCGGACTATTCCATGCACATGAAGGTAGGCGCGGCGGTGGTCTCCTGCCGCAGGGGCGGCAACACCGCCAGCTTCGACGTGCTGAACAAGTATTTCACCATCTCCGGCATGCCGGTGGCCTCCAGCACCTACTGGAACCAGGTCCACGGCTTCTCCGCCGCGGACGTGGAGAAAGACCTGGAGGGCCTGCAGACCATGCGCAATCTGGGCCGCAACATGGCCTTCCTCATCAAGGCCATTGCCGCGGAAAAGACAAAAAGCGGATTGCCCCCGGTGGAACGGAATTTCTTTACCAGTTTCCCCGACGGAAAGTGAAAACGCCGGAGATCGACTCCAAAATCGGGAAGAAAAAGCCCTCTTTTTGGTGAAGATTTTTGTTGAAGCACGGACAAATTCATGATAATATGGAAATACCTTGAAACCTGAGAAGGAACCTGAGGAGGCAAGCATGAAAAAAGTACAGTTTACCGAAACCGTTCTGCGTGACGCAAACCAGTCGCTCATCGCAACCCGCCTGCCCTACGAAAAGTTTGAGCCCATCCTGGAGACCATTGACCAGGCCGGCTTCTATTCCTGTGAGGTGTGGGGCGGCGCAACCTTTGACGTCTGCCTGCGTTTCCTGAATGAGGACCCCTGGGAGCGGCTTCGCAAGATCCGCGCCAAGATGCCCAACACCAAGCTGCAGATGCTGCTTCGCGGCCAGAACATCCTGGGCTACAAGCACTACAGCGACGATATCGTCCGCCGCTTCGTGCGCGCGTCCATCCGCAACGGCATCGACATCATCCGCATTTTCGACGCTCTGAACGACGTGAACAACCTGAAGGTGGCCATCGAGGAAACCGTGAAGAACGGCGCCTTCGCATCCGGCGCGATCTCCTACACCACCAGCCCCGTTCACACCCTGGACAAGTATGTGCAGATGGTGAAGGAACTGAAGGAAATGGGCGTCAGCTCTGTCTGCATCAAGGACATGGCCGGCATCCTCTCTCCCCAGAACGCCTACGACCTGGTCTCCGCCCTGAAGGATGCGGTGGACCTGCCCATCGTGATGCACACCCACTGCACCACCGGCCTTGCTTTCATGACCTACCTGAAGGCTGTGGAAGCCGGCGCCGACGTGATCGACACCGCTATCTCCCCCTTCTCCGGCGGCACTTCCCAGCCCGCCACCGAGACCCTGGCCTTCGCGCTGAAGGAAATGGGCTACCAGGTGGATCTGGACGAGGATAAGCTCTTCAAGATCGCCAATTACTTCAAGCCTGTCCGCGCCGAGTTCCTGGAGAAGGGCACGCTGAATCCCATCTCCCTGACCACCGATACCCAGTGCCTGACCTATCAGATCCCCGGCGGCATGCTCTCCAACCTGCTGAGCCAGCTGAAGAGCCTGAACGCTCTGGACCGCTTCGACGAGGCCCTGCTGGAGACCCCGCGGGTCCGCAAGGACATGGGCTATCCTCCGCTGGTGACCCCCACCAGCCAGCTCATCGGCACCCAGGCGGTGCAGAACGTGCTGGCCGGCGAGCGCTACAAGAACGTGGGCGCCGAGCTGAAGGCCTACTGCCGCGGCGAATACGGCCGTACCCCCGCCCCCATCGACCCCGAGGTCCGCGCCAAGATCCTGGCCGGCGAGGAGCCCATCCAGGGCCGCTATGCCGACACGCTGCCCACCGATATCTATGAGAAGACCGCCGAGAAGCTGGGCGACACCGCCCACTGCGAGGAGGACGTGCTCTCCTACATCGCTTTCCCGCCCGTGGCCGAGAAGTTCTTTGCCGAGCGCCAGGCGCAGGAGGAGAAGAAGGTCCGTTATTCCATCACTCCGGTGGAGGAGGGCTAAACCATGGAAGATCTGGTGAACATTTCCATCCCCACGGCAGCCGGTACCGCACTGCTGGGCTATGCGGTGGTGTTCCTGGGCCTGGTGATGCTGATGTGCGTGCTCCTGATCATGGGCCTCATCAGCAAGCAAAGGAAGGCGAAGGCGGAAGCGGCCAACGCCATTCCCGTGCCCGACAGAGCTGCCCCTGTGCTGGAGCTGGACAACACGCTCCCCAAGGCCAGCGGCACCGCCGGCGAGCTGAAGCTCTATGATACCGAGCCCAAGGACGCCGCCATGATCATGGCCATCGTGGCAGACAGTCTGGGCAAGCCCCTCAACGAACTGCGCTTTATTTCCATCAGGGAGGTCAAATAGGATGAAATACAGAGTCACACTGGGAAACCGTGTTTATGAAGTAGAGGTGGAGGAAGGCGTCGCCATGCTGGCGGACGAGTATGAGCTGGCAGCTCCCGCCGCCCCCGCCCCCCCCGCCCCTGCCGCGGCTGCGGCTGCCCCTGCTGCGGCGCCTGCCGCCGCCCCCGCTCCCGCCGCCGGCCTTGCCGCCGGTGAAGTGGTGAAGAGCCCCATGCCCGGCAACGTTCTGAAGATCAACGTCACCCAGGGCCAGTCCGTCAAGGAGGGCGAGGTGCTGCTGATCCTGGAGGCCATGAAGATGGAAAACGAGGTCGTCGCCACCAAGGCCGGTACCGTGGCCCAGATCGTTACGAGCAAGGGCGCCGTCGTGGAGACGGGATCTCCTCTGGTCGTGATCGCATAAGGAGGGCCCTATGGATATAACAGGTGTCCTGCAAAAGCTGGCAAGCGAGTCCGGCTTTGCAGCATTCTTCTTGACAGAGGGCGGCTGGAAAAACCTTGTGATGATCATCCTCGCATTCGTCCTGCTGTATCTGGGCATTGTGAAGAAGTTCGAGCCTCTGCTGCTCTGCGGCATCGCCTTCGGCTGCCTGCTCTCCAATCTGAGCTATTTTATCGGCATGGGCCACAACGCCGTGTATCACCCGGAGCTGTGGGCGGCCTTCCTGGATGAGACCAGCCCCGCCTATCACAGCTACGGGGCGATCATGAAGGAAGCGGGTCTGCTGGACTTCTTCTACATCGGCGTGAAGGCCGGCATATACCCCTCCCTGATCTTCATGGGCGTGGGCGCCATGACGGACTTCGGGCCTCTGCTTGCCAACCCCAAGAGCCTGCTGCTGGGCGCGGCCGCTCAGCTGGGCGTGTTCGTGGCTTTCTTCGGCGCGGTGCTGCTGGGCTTCACCGGCCCCCAGGCCGCTTCCATCGGCATCATCGGCGGCGCGGACGGCCCCACCGCCATCTTCCTCACCACCAAGCTTGCTCCCGAGCTGCTGGGTCCCATCGCCATCGCGGCATACTCCTACATGGCGCTGATCCCCATGATCCAGCCGCCCATCATGAAGGCCATGACCACCGACAAGATGCGCAAGGTCAAGATGGTCCAGAGCCGCGAGGTCTCCAAGACCGAGAAGATCATCTTCCCCATCCTGGTCGCCACCTTCGTGATCCTGCTCCTCCCCTCCACCGCTCCTCTGATCGGCTGCCTGATGCTGGGCAACCTCTTCCGCGAGTGCGGCGTGACGGATCGTCTTTCCGACACCGCCCAGAACGCGCTGATGAACATTGTCACCATCTTCCTGGCGACCAGCGTGGGCGCCACCATGGTTGCCCAGAACTTCCTGAATCTGGACACCATCAAGATCGTGGTTCTGGGTCTGATCGCCTTCGGCATCTCCACCGTGGGAGGCCTCATCGGCGGCCTCATCATGTACAGGACCTCCGGCGGCAAGATCAATCCGCTCATCGGCTCCGCCGGCGTCTCCGCGGTGCCCATGGCCGCTCGCGTCTCCCAGGATGTGGGCCGGCGCTACAACAAGAACAACTACCTCCTGATGCACGCCATGGGTCCCAACGTGGCCGGCGTCATCGGCTCTGCCATCGCGGCGGGCTTCCTGCTCTCCGTCTTCGGCTGATCCGGGGTTTGTTCCTGATGCGCTTCCGCTTTCGTGCGGAGTACTGTGAAGAATCACACAAAAAAACTCCTTCACCGTTTGGTGAAGGAGTTTTTTTGTGTGTCAGTCTTTGTTCAGCGGATCTTGCGGGCCTCCAGATAGTAGCGCTTTTCCCGGCTGTGGCCCATGGAGAAGGTCTTTCTCGGCAGGGCGCCGTCCCGGATGACGCCGCGGAAGAGGGAGCTCTTCTCCATGGCGGGCAGCAGGAAGCCGATGGCCTTCTCCTGCTTCGCCAGGGCGATAAGGGCGTCGTCGTCATGGATGTAGTCGATCTCGCCGGGCTGCTTCTCTTCTTTCAGAACCTTGTCCAGGAAGGCCTGCAGCACGCCTACGGGCAGCTCGCTGCGGGCGGAATCCAGGGTGACGGTGCCGCTCTTTTCGCCGCTGTACCACTGCACGGGGTAGCCGCCGGGCGCACACCAGTCCTGCAGCGCGGCCAGCAGCTTCTCCGGCTCGGTGTTCACGATCACCCGGTGGATGGGCTCAAAGACCTGGGCCTCGTCGTGAATGTTCTCCAGCTCCACCAGGGCATAGCGGGCGGGATGCCTGCTCAGATCCTCGCTGGGATGGGCGGCTTTCAGCTCCTCATAGCAGCTCTTGGCCGTGGCCAGGGAGTGGTTGCCGTCGCCCACGGCGAAGACCATTGGCACGCCGGGGAGACCCTGGTACTTTTCCGCCACATGGGCGCAGTACTCGGTCAGCGCAGCGTCGAAGGCTCTGGCGTCCTCATCGGCCACCAGCCAGCCGCGGATGCGGCCGCCGCCCTCCATGAGATCGAAGTCATAGAGCTTCTTCATGCCGCCCTTCTTGGCGGCCACCGGCTCGATGAGCTTCTTCTCATGGTCGTCGCAGAGCATGAGGATGTGGGGCAGCTCCACAGGAGCGTCCCGGCGGACACGCTGCCGGGGCGGGATGCGCTCTGGCACGGTCTTCTCCGTGGCGCGGACGTCGGAGGAGGAGCCGGGCTTGTAGTCATAGGCGTCCAGGTCGATCTTGCCGATCAGACCCTTGCGGACGGAGCCGTTTTCCAGGGTCCGCTCCACGTACACATAGCTGTCGGGGCAGACGGTGAACACGCCCTGCTCCACATAGTCCCGCATGGTTTTGTTGATCCGGGCGATGGCTGCGGCCTCGCCGGCGGAGCCCAGCTCGGCCTCGGGCAGGATCAGATGAATGGCGGAGGGAGCGTCGCCGGCCTTTTCCCGCACCCGGTCCCAGTAGGCCTGGTCGGAGGTGAACTGGTCGCAGGCGATGACGGCCCACTTTTCCATGTCCGCGTCCTTGGGCAGCAGGATATCGGCGGGCTGAAAAATGTTCTTGTTCATGGTCGATCTCCCGCTGGCCGCTTACTTGGTGAAGTCCTTGATGATCTCCACGATCTCCTGGCCGATGCGGGCCTGGGCCTCGGCGGTCTGGGCGCCGATATGGGGCGTGCAGGAGACGTGGGGATGGCTGTAGAGCGCCTCGTTGCCTGAGGGCTCGGTGGCCCACACGTCCAGACCGGCGGCCCGGACCTTGCCGGAATCCAGCGCCTCCAGCAGGGCGGCCTCGTCCAGGTTCGTGCCGCGGGAGGTGTTGATGAGCACCACGCCGTCCTTCATCTTGGCGATGGTGTCGGCATTGATGATGGGGCCGTCGGCCGCGGGAGCGTGGACGGAGACGAAGTCGGAGCGCTCCAGCAGCTCGTCCAGGGACACGTAAGGCACGCCGTCCCGGGCGGTGGTGCCCGGCTCGTGGTGGGCGCCGTAGGCGATGACAGTCATGCCCAGGGCCTGGGCCATCTTGCCGAGGCAGGAGCCGATGCGGCCGTAGCCGATGATGCCCAGGGTCTTACCGCCGATCTCCATGCCCTTGCCGTAGGCCTTCTTCTCCCACTTGCCCTCGCGCATGGTGTAGCCGGCGTGGGAGACGAAGCGGGCGCAGGAGAGCATGTGGGCCAGGGCCAGCTCTGCCACAGACTGGGAGGAGGCGCGGGGGGTGTTGCGCACGGTCATGCCCTTGGACTCGGCATAGGCCACGTCGATGTTGTCCACGCCCACGCCGCCGCGGATGATGAGCTTCAGCTTGCCTTCCGCCGCCTCGTCGATGTGCTTGGCGCGGACCTTGGTCTTGGAGCGGACGACCACGGCGTCGAAATCTTTCAGGGCGGCGCCCAGCTCATCGGGCTCGTAGAACTGCTCCACGACCTCATGACCCATGTCCCGCAGCTGGGCCATGGCCTTTTTATCCATACCGTCGGTAACCAGAATACGCATATTCAAATCCTCCTGTAATAGATGATGATCTTACTTGTGCTCGGCCTCGAACTGCTTCAGGAACGCCACCAGAGCCTCCACGCCCTCCTTGGGCATGGCGTTGTAGATGCTGGCGCGCAGGCCGCCCACGCTCTTGTGACCCTTCAGGTTGTCGTAGCCGGCGGCCTTGGTGGCCTTCACCACTTCGGCGTCCAGCTCCGCGCTCTCGGTGACGAAGGGCACGTTCATCAGGCTGCGGAACTCCTTGTCCACGGTGCCGCGGAACATCTTGGAGGAATCCAGGAAGTCGTAGAGGACCTTGGCCTTGTCCTCGTTGCGGCGGGCCATCTCTTCCAGACCGCCGATGCTCTTGAGGTACTTGAAGACCTTGCCGCAGCAGTAGATCGCCCAGCAGTTGGGGGTGTTGTACATGGAGCCGTTCTTGGCCTGAATGTCATAGCGCATGTAGATGGGCATCTTCTCGTCCAGATCCTCGCGGATCAGATCCTCGCGGATGATGACCACGCTCATGCCGGCGGGGCCCACGTTCTTCTGCACGCCCGCGTAGATGAGACCGTAGTCGGCCACGTTGCAGGGCTTGGAGAGGAACATGGAGCTCTGGTCGGAGACCAGGATGTGGCCCTTGGTGTTGGGAAGCTGCTGGTAGGTCAGACCGTGGATGGTCTCGTTCTCGCAGATATAGACGTAGTCGGCGTCCTCGGGGATGTCCAGATCGGAGCAGTCGGGGATGTAGGAGAAGTTGCGGTCCTTGGAGCTGGCGGCCACGATAACCTCGCCGTACTTCTTGGCCTCGGCGATGGCCTTCTTGGACCAGGCGCCGGTCTCGATGTAGACGGCCTTGCCGTTCTTCATCAGGTTCCAGGGAATGGCGGCGAACTGCAGCGTGGCGCCGCCCTGCAGGAACAGAATTTTGTAGTTGTCGGGGATGTGCATCAGGTCGCGCAGATCCTGCTCGGCCTCGTCCACGATCTGCTGGAAGACCTTGGAGCGGTGGGACATTTCCATGACGCACATGCCGCTGCCGCGATAGTTCATCATCTCGTCCCGGATCTCCTCCAGGACCGGTTCCGGCATCATGGCCGGGCCGGCGGAAAAGTTGTAGGTTCTGCCGTAATTCATGGGTGTTCCTCCTATAGTGTCAATATTTTTGCACGCATGTATCTGCACGGCGCGGGGCCGCTGCATACGACAACTGGCCTGCCCCCGCGGGAGACGGGAGCAAGGTGCTGCGGGAAAGAAGAGGGGAGGGGCGCTTTACCCGGGCAAAGAAAAAGAGACAAAACGATCCCTCGATCCTTTTGCCTCCGTCCTGACCTGAGAGATTCCCTTCCGCCCGCGGGCTTCCGGTTGCCCCTTTGGTGTGCGGACTTGTCCGCACTTTCCGAAGTGTCGTCCGGATCCGATCCTTTTGCCTGAGAGTTTTTGCGTTCCCCTTCGGCGCCGCGGTGTCCGCGGTCTCTCTCGGTACCCTTCATCCGACCCTGATTCAGTTTTCCGTCCTGCGCATTTCCGTGCGAAAGGACCAAAAAACGCGGAATTCTCTCTATGGATTTCGTACATAGTGAGTATAACATTCCCTGTCGGCAAAGTCAAGCGAAACAAGCTCCCTTCGCCCGGGGATCGTTACCCGGCCGCTGACGATCCCCGGGCGAAGGGGATGAACCCGAGAGCAGTACCGAATTAATTCGATACTGTGATAAAAAATATCATACGTTAATATACTATTTGTTATGAAAAAGATGGATTTTTTGCAGGGTCCATAAAAAGCCGCTGTAAATAGTGACCAAAATCGCATTTTTATCTTGACAATCTTGCGACAAGACACTACAATATATAGTGTCTAATAATATGGGAGTATAATTTCTAATTTTACTCAAAACCGTGTAAGATGCAAGTTCAGTCATTTGATATAGGAGGTTGCAAGCATGAGCAAGAGAACGATCAAAGTGCTGTCCCTGATCCTCACGCTGGTCATGTTCCTGTCGGTTTCCACGCCGGGCTTCGCCTGGGGCGGCGGCATCGGCATCGGAGACGGCTGGGGCCGCGACATCGGCGAGGACGAGGTTCGGGATTTCGAACCGGAAGGGGAGATCGAAGAGAAGGAGGAGTACGACTACTTCTCGGCCTTCGATGAAGAGAGCGGCATCAATGTTGTTGTGGAGGCTCCCATGGGTTCTCTGCCCCTGCTGGCGGAGCTGCGCGTGGAGCCTGTGGACGCGGAGGCGATCCGCGACGCGGTGAACTCCGTGGTGGAGGGCGAGCCGGAGATCCTGGTTGCCATGGATATTTCCTTCTGGCTTGACGATATTAAGATCGAGCCGGAGGAGCCTGTGCGCGTAAAAATCGCCGCGCCCGAGCTGGAGGGCAAGAGCAATCTGACCCTGGTGCACATCCCCGACGAGGCGGAGCCCGAGACCCTTGATCTGCTCCCCGAGGAGGAACTGAGCTTTAAGCTCGGCACCAACGAGATCTGCTTCGAGTCCGGCGAATTCTCCGTGTACGCGGTCACCTGGTCCGGCGGAACCACGAACATCCACTTTGGCACGCTGAACGGGGGGAGCTTTACGGAGTTTGACGACACCGTTTCTCTGGACTCCAGCGCCGCCAGCATGAACCTGAACGTCCGCTTTGAGGACTACGAGTATACCGGCGCGTATTATGAGGCGGACGGCGTGCGTGTCGAGCTGGCTTCCTCGATCCTGACCAAAGTCACGACGGAGGACGGGACCGCCTGGACCATGCAGGTGAGAGTGACTTCCGGCGAAGGGGAGGACGAGCAGGTCTTGATCGAGACCCGTACGCTGGAGGGCGTAACGGACATCTATGCCTTCTACAGCCCGAAGGGAGCCGGCTACACGCCGCCCTCTCCGGCGCCGGTTGAGGTCAAGGGCCCCATTACGGACAAGCACGTCTCTGCCAACGGAGACGGCACCTATCAGATCCGGCTGGATATCACCGGCCAGGTGGACCATACGGAGACCAGGGTCGGTGCGAACGTCATCATCGTCTTTGATAACACCAAGAGTATGCGGTATCTCATGGACGGTACGGACCCCGGGGCGAATTCCAACTCTGACCAGCAGCGTATTGACTTTATGCGCCCGGCACTGAGGACGCTGATCAATACCCTGGATCCGGACGTCAATACGATCAACCTGGCTTTTGCCATTTTCAACTTAAATGGCTCTTTGCATTCCTGGGGAAACAACTCCATTTCGGGCCTGACCCACTGGACGCAGGACAAACAAACGATGCTTGCCTATACGAACAGCAACGATTTGAGTCCTCAGAACAACTCGGCCGGTACGAACTGGGAGATCGGCCTTGACCAAGGCCTGATTTTGCTTGATGAGGCGCAGAACGCAAACAATACGATCCTCAACGCGAACAAAACCTATATCATCTTCGTAACGGACGGCGACCCGAACCGCTGGGTCGGTTATAACTACTCGAATAACGAATTCAACCATTATGACGAAGCGGTTACGAATGCCCAGGATGAAGCCAACGAGATGGTAACCAGAGGCGCCAAGCTGTACGGCATCTTCTGCGGCAGCTCCTCGGGCCAGGAACGTCTGGAGCTTCTGATCACCACGGCGGGCGGCGAGGAGACGATCGCGGCGACAAATGAAGCTGAGATCAACGCCGCGTTCCAGGGCATCGCCACCACCATCGTCAACGACCTGGGTGCCAGCAACGTCACCGCGGACGACGGCATCCCTCAGCTTGCCGACGTCAGCGCTTCTGTCAGCGGCCAGGCCGGCGGGTACAAGTATTACATCTCCTATCCTCTTACGCTGGTCACCCAGGGCGCCCATGCCGGAGAATACTCCTACACCTACAAGGACGATCAGGGTCAGCCCGTGACCGCTTATGTGGCGGCCAGCAACGTGGCCGGCGCGGTTGACCGGAATGCGGCGAACTATTCCGTCGAACCCGGATATACCTATGTGGAGGATGAGAGTCATAACAGGATCTACTACAAGACGGAGGTTTGGGAGGACGCTCCCAGCGCCGGCTATTCCTCCTCCAACGGCGTGACCTGGGACCTGTCCGACGCGGGCGTTCTGGCGGATGAGACGATCTACACGATCACCTTTGACGTCTGGCCCAGCCAGGAGGCCTACGACCTGCTGGCGAACCTGAACAACAAAATGCCGGGCTGGACGCTGGACAAACTGGATGACGCCACGCTGGAGCAGATGGTCGTCACCCTGAACGGCAGCGACTACGGCTATACCCCCGGTGCGACGGAGGGTACCGGCACCTGGAGCAATGGGACAACAACCTATGCTTCGACGGATGCTTTCCTGGTTGCCATCAATGCGGCGCTTCAGCAGGATGAGAATGCGGTATACTACAACATCTTGACCAATACCCACCTGTATACGACTTATGAGTACGATGGCCAGGAATACAACGATCCTCCCGAACACGGCCTTGTATCCGGCGCTATGGTGCTGGAAGACCAGACCATCGGCATCGTCAAGTACTGGCACAACGACCTGGACGCCCTGGCAGCCGAGGACATCTCCCTGACCATCACCAGAGACGGGGAACACTATATGGACGTGGTGATGGGCAGCCCTGTAAAGATCGGTGAACATGAGTGGAAGCAGGAGCCCGACGTGGATCTCTACATCTCCTGCGGCATCATGACGGTGGATGATCAGAACAATCTGACCATGAATACCACCGGCCACGATTACTCGGTCATTGAGAACGACGGCTCCCCCTGGTACTGGGACCTGACGGCTTACGTGTACCATCCCATGGTCGTCAACGCGGAGAATACCATGCTGATCCTGGTGACGGACGAGGATCAGGCGAAGCCCGACTTCCCCGCTGCGGCCAAGAATCTGGAAAACAATAAGCGGATCCAGGCCGGCGGAAAGTGGTATTACAAGTTCGACAACAAGCTCTACGTGCAGACGGACGGCGCTACCAACATCCTGAGAGCAGATAACGACCGTCGAAGCAATCTGCAGATCGCGAAGACGGTCACCGGCGACGACGCCCCTGAGGACGAGCTGTTCACCTTTGAAGTCACCATGGAGAACGAGAAGACTCCTTACGTTGGCGACGAAGAGTACAATTCGGATTATCATACCTTCTGGTTCGTCGTGCTGAACGACCCCAACAATTACTGCGACCTGGCTACCACGGCTGCGAATTTCCTCGATCCCGAGAATCCGGCTCCCGGCACGATCGTGTGGGAGGAGGACGGACTTGTGGTCGACGGGGCTACTGCCGAGATCGGTGAGCTGAGGACGGACGACAGCACAATCAGCAACATTCAGACCCACGCTGCGGACGATACGCATCCCTGCCCCTACATCACGTACACCAAGAATTCCAAGACCTACACCGTCAAAGCGGTGGATCTGCAGCAGCATACGGGCACGGAGACCATAGACAATGAGGGCACTCCGACCACGCATAACTACACCTATTATTCGTACTACACCGGCTACTACAGCTTTGATAACGTCAAAAACGGACGTACCGTCACGGTTTCGATCAAGGCCGGCTGGAGGATCTGCTTCACCAGTATCACAAAGAATACAAGCTATACCATCGAAGAGCCTACGGAAGACTTGCCGGATGGATTTGTGCTCAATACCGTTACCACCTCGGCCCACTGCAACAAAGCCGGTGAAACAGCCACGGCGGGCGTTGTGAATCCCGATGAAGACAACCCGGCAATCGTCAAAGGCTCCATCGACGCCTCCAACTCCGACTACAGGGTGTATTATTCCAACAGGTTCGTCGGCTTCTTCTACGTGTATCACTCCAGCGACTGCACCCTGGAGCGCTTCCCCTTCGCCACGGATGGCGTTGTGTACAGCGAGGACAAGACCTTTGATATCGCTTCGCTGACCGCTGACGGCACGCTCTACGGCGGCTACTACAGCGACTACGCCGGCAAGACCTCGGGCTTTGACGCAAACGCCGCGAAGGCTCTGGATTACAGCGATAAGGCGAATCCGCCCAAGGATGCGGACGGCACGGCTTACAGCACTGAGTATATCCGGGATTCCAACCGCGGCGCCTGGAGTTCTTCCGCGACATTGACGGTGAACGGCTTTGAGATGGTGCCCGCGGCGAACACGGTATACTACCTGAAGGAAGTGCCCACCGCGTACCTGCAGCCCTACTTCCATTACACCTACAGCAAAGAGACCTTCGACATCTATGACGGCTGGCTGATTTCCGCCATTGACGACTGCCTGTATCAGGAGACCGGCTTCATCATTGTAAGTGAAAACGATGAGGCGAGAGTCTGCTCGACGCTGACGGTGAAGACCACGCAATCCGGCGGCACCACGGTGCTTCTCAAGCCCGAGGGCATCTTCCGCAGCCGCGGCGTCAAGAGCGGCTATCTGAGTTATCTGCAGGTTCTGAAGGACGGCAGCCCGACCCTGATGGACGAGGCAGAGCGGGTCCTGCAGTACTGGATCACACCCGACGGACTGATCGTCACCGGCACCACGTCCCGTACCTATGCCGGTCTGGACAACAAGAATAATCTGGGCAAGACAGATACGACGGTAGCAACGACGGTCACGGCCCCCGGAGGTGGAGAATTGCCGTCTGATCCCTGATCGGGACAGAAAGACGAAAGAGGTGAATGAAAATGGCAAAGAAGAACATTTTTGCACCCGGGATTCTGCTGATGATCCCCGATCCTTCGCCGACGACGGTCATCGGCGGCGGTACGGGCCAGTCCACCACGGACCCCTACGCCTGCGATTTTGTCGACTGGTCGAATCTGTTCGCCCAGGACTACAACGGAGACGGAATCGACAATAATGACTATATCCACTGGTTCTACGTCACCTTTGGCGATGAAGCGGCAGAACTGTGGGATCTGGTCAACGGCGGCACGATTCCCGCGGATCCGTTTCCTTAAAAACCGTAGAACAACCCAAACAGCGCGGAGAGCAATCTCCGCGCTGTTTTCATCGGGAAGGGGAGGCGTACACGCGTTTCCGAGCTCGTTTCGACCTTTCCGCCAAGGTTTACCCAAGGAGGATGGCGGGCTGTGTTGCCGTTGCACCCCAGCTTCCTCTTGTGCTTCCGGGAAAAAGATGATATAATAAATTGTTAGATATCAGCGCGCCGCGCGGAAAGGAGTTCGCCCGATGCCCCAGATCTATGAAATGACGATTGCGGGTCATCCGCTGCGCTATGCCTTTCTGCATCCGGGGACGCGTTTTCTGCTGAACCCGCTGCCCCGACGGGTGGAGGGAGAGGACTGCGACATCGCGGTGACGCCGGAAAAGATCGAGCTGGGGCGGAACTTTTTGCCTCCGGATTCGTCTGACGCTTACGTGGAGTATCGCTGTCTGATCGAGCTGACGGCGCGGGCGCTGCTGCCCTATGGCGGCTGCGTGTTTCACGCGGCGGCTTTTGCCTGGCGGGATCGCGCCTGGCTGCTGACGGCGCCGCCCGAAACTGGCAAGACTACCCAATTTCTCAACTGGCAGCGGCTGCACCCTGGGGAAATCACCATGATCTCCGGGGATATGCCCGCGCTGGAAACGCGGGAGGACGGCTCCGTCTGGGTCCATTTCAGCCCCTGGAACGGGAAAGAAAACCTCTTTTCCCGGACTTCCGCGCCCCTCGGCGGCCTGGTGCTGCTGGAGCAGGGGAGGGAGAACCGGATCGCCCCGCTCTCGCCCCGGGAGGGCGTCAGTCCGCTGCTGCAGCAGTTTATGGCGCTGCCGGAGACGGAGGAGGAGCTTTATGCCATGGCGGCGCTGCTGGAGCGAATGCTGCGGACGGCGCCGGCATGGAAGCTGATAAACCTGGGCGACGACGCCTCCACGGAGCTGCTGCGGGAAACGCTGCTCGCGGAGCTGAAAGAAAGGGGAGAGGCTTGATGGATCGCTACGTGACCAGACCCGGCGTGGTGCTGACCTCGATCTGCGGCGAGCATATGCTGCTGGCGGCGAAGGCGGCCCGGGAGCATTGCCCCTACATGACGCAGCTCAACGAGAGCTCCGCGTTTCTGTGGAGAAAGCTGGAAGACGGCGCGGCGGCGGAGGATCTGCTTCGCGCCGTGCTGGAGGAATATGAGATCGCGGAACCGGAAGCGCGGAAAGCGATCGACAGTTTTTTGGAACAGATGCTGCAGCATGGCTATCTGCTGCGGAAAGGAGAACAAAAGAATGAATAAGAAAAAGCTTTGGATCCTCGTTGCTGCACTGGTGTTGGTGGCGGCGGCGCTGATCATCTGGCTCTGCTGCTCCGGCGGCGATGCGCCCGCTGGGGAGGAGGCGAAGGAGAACACTCCCGTGGAAGCCGCTCAGTCTGCCGAAACCGCTCAGGACGCGGAGCAGGAGCTGGCCGAGGAGCCCGCAGAGGCGAGTACCGAGTCCGCCCAGCTCATCGAAAGCGAAGGGGACCTGATCATCACCATCCCCGAGGACGAGGAATCCGACGGGTTCTGATCGCCGGATGAAAACTGCAGAGATCCTTCTGTTTGAAGCGCTTCGCTGCGCTGTGACAGGGACGCCGCTCCCCTGGACGGAGTCCCCGGATCTCTCTGCGCAAAAATCCCTGGCCCGCCTGGCCAGAGCCCAGGCGCTGACGCCGCTGATCGCCCAGGCGCTTGACGGCTGCCCCGCCGTGAAGGACTCCTCGGTGCTTGCGACGATGCGGCGCGAGGCGCGGCAGATCACCATGCGCCAGGCCGTCCGCACGGGGGAGTTTCTGCTTCTCCTGCGGGAGCTGGACCGGCGCGGCCTGCGCCCCCTGGTGCTCAAGGGCGCCGTGTGCCGCAGCCTGTACCCGGAGCCGGAGCAGCGCCCCTCCACCGATGAGGATCTTCTGATCCCGCCGGAGGACTTCCGGGCATACCATGAAGCGCTGCTGGCCTGCGGGCTGCGCCTGCTGAAGCCGGAGGAGCCGCCGGAGGAGGACTACGAGGTCACCTATGTGGACCCGGACCGCGACCTGTATGTGGAGCTGCACAAGCTCCCCTTTGCGCCGGATTCCGACGCCTATGGGGACTGCAACGCCTGCGTGGACGGCGCTTTTTCCCGTCGGACCGCGCTGCGGCTCTACGGGGAGAGCATCGATACGCTCTGCCCCACGGATCATCTGCAGTATCTGCTCTGCCACGCCTACAAGCATATCCTCTATGGCGGCGTGGGGCTTCGCCAGATCTGCGATATCTGCCTCTTTGCCCGGCGCTATGGCTCGGAGATCGACTGGGCCCGCGTTCGCGGCAGCTGCGAGGACCTGAAGATCGAGACCCTTGCCGCGGCATTTTTCCGCATAGGGGAGCGGCATCTTGCGATTCCCGGCCCGGCCGGCTTCGCGGATCTGGACCCGGAGGAGGGGCCTTTGCTGCAGGACTGCCTCGCCGGCGGCCTTTACGGCGCGGAGGATCTGGACCGGATGCACAGCAGCGCCCTGACTCTGGACGCCGTGGCGGCGGATCGGCAGGGGCGGCGGCGGCATGGCCTGCTCAAAGCGCTCTTTCCCGACGCAAAGACCATGTCTGTCCGCTTTCCCTATCTGCAAAAACGCCCGTGGCTTCTTCCCGTGGCCTGGACGCAGCGCATTCTGCGCTACACGACCAAAAACCGCGCGCCGACAAAGAGCCTGCATATAGGGCAGGAGCGTGTTGCCCTCCTGCGGCACTACGGCGTATTGGATTGATTTTCGGGCAATTAAACAGGAAAAACAAGCGCAGCTGACGGCTTTTTGAGCCCCGGCTGCGCTTGCGCCGCCAAAAAAAGGAAGCGGATCCTTTAGAATATTATGTTATAAAAAGCTTGACTTCACACAAAAATTGTGTAATATATAGTATGTATGAATATGGCTGGGAGTGCGTCTGAGGAAGATGCTGCTCCCCCGGTATTCTACATATTGTGTTCCGTAATCAACGGGCGCACAATGCGCCCATTTTCAAGGAGGTAGCAAGCATGAGTAAGAGAATGACCAAGTTTCTCGCCCTGATCCTCACCCTTGTCATGTTCCTGTCCGTGTCCACCCCGGCCTTCGCCTGGGGCGACGTCGGCGTCGGGAACGGCTGGGGCCGTGACATCGGCGAGGACGACATTCGGGACTTTGAGCCCGAGGTCGAGCCCGAGGAGACAGAGGAGTACGATTACTTCTCGGCCTTTGACGAGGACAGCGGCATCAATGTCGTCGTAGAGGCCCCCATGGGTTCTCTGCCCCTTCTGGCGGAGGTCCGCGTGACTCCCGTCTCTGTGGAGGACGTCCGCGATGTGGTGGACGAAGTCCTGGGCTACGAGTCCAACGTCCTGGTCGCCATGGACATTTCCTTCTGGCTGGATGATATTGAGATCGAGCCGGAAGAGCCCGTGCGCGTCAAAATCGCCGCGCCCGAGCTGGACGGCAGGAGTGACCTGACCCTGGTGCATATCCCCGACGAGGCGGAGCCCGAGACCATTGAGCTGATCCCCGAGGAGGAGCTGACCTTCAAGCTGGGCGCCAACGAGATCTGCTTCGAGTCCGGCGACTTCTCCGTCTACGCGGTGGTGGACAACGGCGAGATCGATCCTGAGGCCCGTATCACCGTAAACTTTTACAACGGGAACAGCCTGGTCGCCACGGTCTACGTGAAGAACAGCGACCTGCTCCTGGGCGACGGTGAGCGTCAGCAGGGCAAGACCTACATTGACGATATCGTGTACGATCCCGGTATCGGCGGCAATCTGGACGACGGACAGCTGTTCCTCGGCTGGTCTCTTGACGTGTCGGGAGCCAGCGGCATCAAGGACACGGGCAACTTCTTTGTCGGCGCGAACTACAACAACAATACCACGCCCATGACGATCCCGCAGATCTGCGTGCTGCTGGACCGGACGCCCATCACCGAGGGCGACGTCCTGAACTGCCATGCCATGATCTTCAACGTGTTCACGGTTTCCTACGAGGACAAATTCGGCATCACCCTGGCGACGGACAACGTGCTCTGCTCCATCAACGACACGTCCGCGCCCTACACGATCACCCAGACCTACAACGCGACGGATGAGTATCATCACTTCGAGGGCTGGAACGTTCTGCAGGGTAGCAGCAACATTTCCAACGCCAAGCTCAACGGTACGGCTGTGTCCGAGCCCTATCCCCAGAACACCACGATGAACATCTCCGGCGACGTGCGGATGTCCACCGAGATCTCCGAAGGCAACTGGCTGGTCTTTGACGAGAACGGCAAGAACGCGACCTACAACGCCCCTGTCTTCGTCAAGAAGGGCCAGACCGCGGCCTCTGTCCGGCCGGATAAGACGCTGCCTGCCAATATGGAGCGTCTGGGCTACACCTTCGCCGGCTGGTATCTGAGCGATCCCGCCCCCGCCAATGTTGGCGACGATCCCAACGGCGCGGAGTTCAACTTCAACCAGGAGCTGACCGACCGGACCGTGGTCTATGCCAAGTGGATCATCGCCCCCAGCGCGACCTACACGGTCGTCGTTTGGAAGCAGAAGACCACCGGCGGCACCACCGTCAACGACTATGACTTCAGCGAGGCCAATACCTTCACCGGCACGCCCAAGACGAACGTCAATACCGTGAGCCAGACCGGCAGCAACGTGACCGACGCCAACGGCACCTACCGGAACGCGGTGGTCTCCGGCTGGAAAGAGTTCGGCGGGGAAGAGTACCTGGGCTTCCACTGCGACCACTTTGACCAGAACGTGGAGATCCAGCCCAACGGTACCACGGTGGTGAATATCTACTACAACCGCAATATGGTCCGGTTGAATTTCAATACCTATGTATATGACTATACCTATACAATTTCGACTAACGATAATGATAATAACCCCAATAAATACGGTGATGTAAACGGGGCAAAAACCAGAGTTTATTGGAACAATGGTGCATTCAGGACAAGCAATACTGCAAACGGTACAGTATACAACGGAACTGTTTACACGAGAAACAACCGGCAGAGCTATCATTGGGGAATCCAAAAATCTCTGACCGGCCTCTATGGCTCATCGCTGGCTGCCAATGATTGGCCTACTGACCATAACTGGTATGAGAATGGCGGCAATAACGGTGGTACCAGCGGTACGCGGACGACCTTCCTGGACGCTTATCTTCCTACCAGCACTTCCATGATTGTCAACTACTACGGCAATACTGTTAGTGGTACGTATTACGTTCATTTCTATCAGCAGGATGCGGATCTGACTTCCTATACCCAGAAGCATCAGATCGCCGCAGGCGGCAACAGCGGTATTAATTTCTACCTCAATGATAAGTACACCGGATTTGCGTGTACTCAGTGGAGTGATAATGGTACGACCTGGCGCGATGTCGGCGAGCTGACAGAGTATGACGGCAATCTTTACTATGACGCCGATCCGGATACGGACGGATTCCAGCTTGCTACTTCCTCGGGCGACCTCTACATCCGCTATGACCGTCTGTCCTACAAGATCAAGTACTCCGACGGTTCCTACTTCGACAAGCAGGGCCGCATCGATGAAACGCCTCAGGCCCAGGGCTTCGGCGAGTCTGATCCCATCACCTACGGCGCCTCCATTGCCGCCTACGGCGATCCCGAAAGCAGCGTGTACAACACCCCCAGCGTCACCGGCTACTACTTCATGGGCTGGTACGCTGACAGCACCTGCAACGTGCCCTACAACTTCAACACCATGCCTCTGGGCGGCGTGCAGGTCTATGCCAAGTGGCAGAAGATCGAGTACCGCGTGTTCCTGCACCCCCAGGCCGGCCATCAGGCTGACGGCACCAACGACACCACGCTGGACTGGGGCTCCGAGAGCCAGCAGATGAACTTCAAGGTCGACTACGACGCGAAGATCTCCCTGCCCACCGGCCGTCGCACCGGCTACGAGTTCCTGGGCTGGTACCTTGACGAGGGCGGCAACAACGCCTACACCGTGGATACCAAGCTCAACGACGACACCGTTCCCACCAATCCCCCCTACGATAAGGACCTGTACAAGACGGAGAATGCCGACGGCACGGATATGGATAAGTGGGGCGATCTGAAGCCCGGCGCCGTCAACAAGGACCTTTCCCGTCCCTACGTGTACCGGATGCTGAACCTCTACGCCAAGTGGAGTGAGATCCTGCCGGGCGCCTCCGGCGTCGGCGTGGTCTATGACCCCAACGGCGGCAACCCCGCGCCGCAGGACCTGCATCTCTATAAGGACAATATCGACGCCGTGGCCCAGGCTGCACCCAGCCAGGTGCCTCC
Source organism: Oscillospiraceae bacterium (assembly GCA_017428565.1). GTDB lineage: Bacteria > Bacillota > Clostridia > Oscillospirales > Oscillospiraceae > Limivicinus. Next base: position 49,772 of record JAFRQP010000014.1, on the reverse strand, counting down.
TCCCAGAGTGGATGAAAACGGCGTTGAGCACGCCCAGCACTTCCTCTACTGGGTCGTGCAGTACTGGGACGAGAGCTCCCAGAGCTACAAGGATCTGGAGGGCGACGAGTACATCAAGTACCCCGGCGAGACCTTCCGTGTCCATGCGAGCTACGCCCATGTGGAGCCCATTCTGGACGAGAATAACCAGCCCGTTTATGACATTACCGGTCAGCAGCAGTTCCGCTACACCATCTCCCTGCGCGCTGTATGGGGCGATGTGGACGGTCCGGCGCCCACCCACATCACCTGGCATGCCAACAACGGCACCGGCGACGTGATGGATTCCGAAGATGTCGCCATCAACGAGATCATCCAGATCCCCATGCCTCAGGCGGAAATCAGCAGAGAAGAGACCGTCTACATCCCCTGGGCCAGTTCCCTTACCACTCCGCAGGATCTGATTTATGAGGATCACGTGTTCCTGGGCTGGGCCCGTGTGGAAGAGACCGCGAACATGCCCCAGGATCTGGAGCTGGGCGAGGAGGATCTGTTCCTGAAGTACGATCCCGAAAACAAGTGCTTCCTGGCGCTTGTGGATGAGTCTGAGGAGCAGCCCACCGAGGAGAAGCAGTATTACCTGGTCGGCAGCTTGAACGGTGCCGACTATGACGGCAAGGAATATGCCTTCCACAACGGCATGCTCGTAGCGACCTTCCAGCAGGACAGCTATGTTGCGGTCATGCCTGAGGGCGCCAACGGCATCGGCGATTGGTACTTCACCAACGGCTGGCTCGGCTTCGACACGACTACCGCGACCCTCGCCACGAATTACGGATCGAACGCCAACAAGCTCTTTGTGCCGAAGGATACGATCCTCACCTTCACGCTGACGGAGAACAGCGACGGCACCCTGACGCTGAAGGTTACCAAGGGCATCGTGGCCGGCACCAGCGGGGCGGTCATGGCTCCCGTCACCCGTGACGGCGAGGGCCAGGGCGAGTCCGAGCCGCAGTGGGTCACCGTCAAGTATGTGGCGGCTGACGAGTTCTCCCCCTACCACACGCTGTACGCCGTTTGGGGGAAGGTCTTCTACATCTACCACACCGGCGACAACACCGTGGAGAGGATCGTGATTTCGGGCAGCGGCGCCTCCACCTCCTCTACGCAGGGCGGCGCCAATGCAGCGAACACGGCGTTCACCATTGACCTGGCCAGCCGCACCACCGAGGGCTTCCTCTACGGCGGCTACTACAGCGCTTACTCCGGCGTGGGCCTGGCGGTTGAGGGCAGCGCTGACCAGTTCGACAAGAACAATGCGAATATCGCCTGGGTCGAGCCGACCGATTCTGCCGACCCCTACGGCGACGCGCAGGTTACGGCCCTGGTGGAGAAGGGCTACTACTCCAGCGCGGTTGACACCACCGGTACGCCTTATGGCGGAACGTCCAAGAACACTGATGGCAGCACGGTTCCTGTCTTCGCTCTGGCGAACGCCTATACGACGGAAAAGGGCGGCGCCGACGGTATGCACGTGGTTCCGGAAGCCGGCGCGGTCTACTACATCAAGGAAGTCCCGGCCAGCAAGTACCTGCAGCCCTACTTCCACTTTACCTACCTCAAGGAGACAGATCCTGCCAACCAGGCTCTCCGCTCCGCATGGCTGATCTCCGACATCGACGATGCGCTGTATCAGGAGACCGGCTTCGTGATCCAGACTGCCGATAAGACGGCCTATGTCTGCTCCACGCTGACCGTGGAAAATGCAGTCGGCGGCGCCCAGGTCACCCTGAAACCCGAAAACATCTTCCGCGGCAAGGGCGTGACAGGCGGCTACCTGAGCTACCTGGAGGTCATGAATAACGGCGCCTGCAGCAACGGCATGGGCACCGGTGTTACCATCGGCCAGTACTGGGTCACCCCCGACGGCCTGATCGTCACGGGCACCAGCACGCGCACCTATTCGGACCTCAGCACGAAGACTAGCGCAAAGAACGGCGTGCAGACCCAGAGCGTTGCTTCCACGATCGCGGTATTTGAAGCGACCACGACCAATCCCTGACGGTCCGGAAAGACGAAAGAGGTGAATAAAATGGCAAAGAATAACATTTTTGCACCCGGCATCCTGTTTACGATGCCGACGCCAGAGCCGACGACGGTTATCGGGGGCGGCACGGGCCAGTCGACCACGGACCCCTATGCCTGCGATTTTAACGACTGGATGAACCTGTTCGCCAGCGACGTGAACGGGGACGGACAGACCAACTTTGACGACTACCGTCAGTGGTTCATCAATTCCTTCGGCGACGAGGCCGAGGAGCTGTGGGAGCTCTTCAACGACGATCCCCTGTATCCTAATCCTTGATCCCGGCCGAATCGAAAACTCAAGCAGACAGCGCGGAGAGCAATCTCCGCGCTGTTTTTTCGTCACGCTTGGAGTGTCTCGCAGGGAGCAATCTCCAGATCGCTTTTTAAGAATCTCTTCCATCGCATTTATATCTGAACAGGCTTTCTCCTGGTTGCGGCGCAATTTCTTCTCACCGTGTAGGGGTCGACGCCCTCGGCGACCCGCCTTTTCGGCTCAATTCACGCCGATTTCCCGAAAAGTGCTTGTGCTTTTTCTCGGGTAATGCTATAATCTAAAGTTGATATGGAATGAGATGTTGAGGTTGATCAATGCAGCACTCCGAAGAAGAAAAACGGGCGTTTTTCCAATCGCTCCATACGCTGCGCCAGCGGAAGAAGGAAGGCACCTTCCGGGAGATCCTGGAGGATTGGCGCTGGATCTTCAGCTATACCCGGCGGCACAAGACGGCGGTGGTCTTTTACACGCTCCTCGGCATTTTCAGCACCAGCTTTGCGCTGGTCGCCAGCGTGGCCGGCAAAGAGCTGATCGATATCATTACCGGCTACAAGACCGACAAGCTTGGTCTTCTGATCGCCATTCTGTTGGGCAGCGCCGGCTTCAGCCTGCTGTTTTCCAACCTGATCAGCCGCATTTCCGCAAAGCTCAGCATCAACATCAATAACGACATCCAGGCGGATATCTTTGACCAGATCATCGACGTGGACTGGAAGGCCATCAATGCCTATTCCAGCGGAGACCTGCTCAACCGCTTCAACAGCGACGTCAGCACCGTCAGTAAAAACGCTATCACCTGGCTGCCCTCGATCATCATTTCGCTCTATAACTTCATCGTCACCTTCGCGCTGATCTGGCATTACAACAAGGTCATGTCCCTGCTTGCCTTCGCCAGCGCCCCCGTGATGCTGCTCATGTCCAAGTACCTGATCCGCAAGCAGCGGGATTACGCCCGCAAGGTCAAGGAGACCGGCAGCGAGATGATGGGCTTTGAGGTAGAGACCTTTTATAATCTCGACACCATCAAGTCCTTCGGCGTGATGGAAAACTACGGCAAAAAGCTTCGCGGCTGGCAGCAGAAGATGAAGAAGATCAGCCTGGAATGCAACCTTTTTACCATCAAGACCAATGTGTTCCTGTCGATCTTGGGCCTGGTCGTTCAGTACGCCGCCTTTGGCTACTGCCTCTTCCTTCTCTGGGGCCACCAGATCACCTACGGCACCATGACCCTCTTCCTGGAGCAGCGGGTCCGCCTGGCCAATGCCTTCAACAACGTGATCGGCATTGTGCCGAGCTTTCTCACCAGCTCCGTCTCCGCACACCGCATCCGGGAGCTTATCGAGCTGCCCCGGGAGCGCCACCTGCCGGAGACCCAGGCGCTGGATGCTGTCGCCTCCGGCGGGCTGGAGGTGCGGATGGACGGCGTGGACTTCTCCTATACGGAGGACAAGCGCGTCATTACCAGCTCCTGCTTCCGGGCGGCTCCGGGAGAGATCGTGGCCCTTGTCGGCCCCTCTGGCGAGGGGAAGACCACCATGATCCGCTTGATCCTGGGCCTGGTGCATCCGGACATGGGCACGGCCTGCCTCCGCGCCGGCGACGGAACCGAGGTTCCTGTGAATGCGGACAGCCGGGGGCTTTTCTCCTACGTTCCCCAGGGCAACGCCATCCTCTCCGGCACCGTGGCGGAGAATCTGCGTATGGTGCGGGAGGACGCAACGGACGAGGAGATCGTTGAGGCGCTGAAGATCGCCTGCGCCTGGGACTTCGTCTCCAAGCTCCCCGAGGGCATCAACAGCAAGGTCGGGGAGCGGGGCCGCGGCCTCTCCGAGGGGCAGGCTCAGCGCCTCGCCATCGCCCGCGCGGTGCTGCGGGACGCACCTGTCCTGCTGCTGGATGAGGCCACCTCCGCTCTGGATGTTGCAACGGAGCGGCAGGTGCTGCGCAACATCGTCAAACAGCGCCCAAATAAGACTTGTATCGTCACGACCCATCGGCCCACGGTGCTGAACCTCTGCCAGCGGGTCTATCGGGTCATGGAGACTCATGTGACGGAGCTGAGCGAAGAGGAGTCCGGGCGCATGTCCATGGATTTTTGAGAGACTGGCCTATGATCGATATTCATACCCATGTGCTTCCCGGAGTGGACGACGGTTCCCAGAGCATGGAGGAGTCGCTGGAGCTGCTGGCCATCGCGGCTGACAGCGGGGTCCATACGCTGATTGCTACGCCCCACTGCAATATCCCGGACGAGTATGAAAACTACGCGAGCCCGGAGCTCACAGAGCTCTTTGAGCGCCTGGATCGGGAGCGGGCGGAGGCCGGGATCCCCATACGCCTCTGCCGCGGCATGGAGATCTTCGCCACGCCGGAGCTTCCGGAGCTTCTCCGGACAGATAGAATCTGGACGCTGAACGGCACCCGGTATTTTCTGATGGAATTCGCCTTTCAGGAGGATCCGGACTACTGCCGGGAGATCCTTCGCCGCTGCCGGGAACTGGACTATCTGCCCATTATCGCCCATCCGGAACGCTATGACTTCGTGCAGGAGGATCCGGATATCGCTTACGAGTGGTGCACCTTGGGCTACGGGCTTCAGCTCAACAAGGGCAGCATTCTGGGGCGCTTCGGCTCGGAGCCCAGGGCGACGGCCCATTTGCTGTTGGAGCACGGTCTGGCTGCCTGTGTGGCCAGCGACGCCCACAGTCCCTTTCAGCGCAGCACCTATATGGCGGAACTGCGCGACTATCTGATAGAAGAGCTGGGAGAAAGCTACACGAGACTTCTCCTGGAAGAAAACCCCGCGCGGATCCTCAACGGGAGGGAGCTGCTGGGGTATGAGCCGATCCCGTTTTGGTAAACCAGGCAAACAGGAGGACGAAGGTCTGTGAGAAGATTGAGATTGTTGCTGCTGGTATTCTTCCTGGCAGTCTTTGCGGTCTTTATGGCGTCGAATATCCGGGAGTATCTGACCTCTGACTATGTAGCGCCGGAGATCCGTGCGGAATCTGACACCCTGCAGGTCAGCGTGACGGCGACGGACGAGGAGCTGCTTGCGGGTATCGTTGCGGAGGATAATCTGGATGGGGACGTGACGGACAGCCTCGTGGTCGTTTCCAAGTCCAAGTTCATCGCTCGGAACACCCGCAACGTGAACTATGCCGCTTTCGACGAGAACAACAACGTGGGCACCTATACCCGCAAGATCGTGTATACGGACTATTTTCCGCCCCGCTTTGTGATGACGGAGCCCCTGCGCTTTGTAGAGGGCAACTCCAACTACGACTACCTGCGCTATATCCGCGCTTCGGACTGCCTGGACGGGAACCTGACCACCCAGATCAAGATCACCTTCGGCGAGAAGGAGATCACCAGTGAGTACGGCAGCACGCAGAAGATCAATCTGCAGGTCACAAACAGCGCCGGCGACACCTCGGTGCTGGAGCTGACAGCCAGCTTTGAGGATTATGACAGCTACTCCAAAGCCTCTCCGGCTTTGTCCAACTACATAATCTATGTGAAAAAGGGCGAGAAGCCCAATTACCGCAGTTATCTGGACGGGATCTGGTCTGCCGGCAACCACCGCAAGTTCTCCGATCTGGGCTTCGACCCGGACCAGGACGTGAAGATCGTGGACAGCGGCGTTGACCTTAACGTGCCAGGGGTGTACACGGTCACATACAAGCTCAGCCGTTCTTCGCCCAACGCCACGGGAGGCAGCTTCCGGACAGATTTCGGAACGGCGACACTGGTCGTCGTTGTGGAGGACAGGCCATGAACGAAAACAGACAGGATTATTCCGCTCTGCTGGAGCGGCTGGATCTATACAGCATCTTGCGGGATTGCCTGCGGAATCTCTGGGCCATCGTGCTGGGCGCCATCGCCGTTGCCATGATCGTCAACATGTCCGTCCGCGCGGATTTCCGCAACACCTATTCCACCACCGCTACCTTCGTGGTCACCTCCAAGACCTCCAGCAACTACGCCTACAGCAACCTGTCCGCCGCAAACACCATGGCCGGCAGCTTTTCCAATATTCTCAACAGCAATCTGATGAGAAAGAAGGTCTGCGAGGATCTGGGTACGGACAGCTTCCGTGCCACGGCCAGCGCCAGCGTGATCAGCGGCACCAACCTGATGACCCTGCGTGTGACCTCCGATACGCCGGAAAACACCTATCGGATCGTCCGGTCCATCATGCACGTGATGAATGAGCTGACGCAGTATGTTTCCGGCGATATGGTGATGGAGGTGCTGCAGGATCCTGCGGTGCCTACCCGGGCAGATACGGCGTTTTCCGCAAGGGCGCAGACGAAACGAGCCTTCGCGCTGAGCTTTATTGCCTTTACCATGGCCTTTGTCTATCTTTCCTACCGGAAGGAAACGGTGAAAAGCGAGAAAGATCTGGAGAACAAGCTGGATGCCAAATCTCTGGGCATGCTCCACTTCGAGGAGCGCTTCAAATCTCCCTCTGACTGGTTCCGGCATAAGAAGAGAAAGTATCTGGTGACAGAGCTCTCGGCCAAGTTCGAGTTTGTGGAGCGGTACAAAAAAATCGCGGCGCATCTCTCCGCCCAGGCGCATAAGGCGGGCGCCAAGACGATCCTGGTCACCAGCGTGCAGGAGCATGAGGGCAAGTCCACGGTGTCCGCGAACCTGGCGCTGACGCTGATGCATCAGAATTACAAGGTGCTTTTGATCGATGGCGACATGCGCCGCCCCACGCAGAATTCTCTGTTCCTGAAGAAGGACGAGAAGCTGAAGGCCAGTCTGGGCTCTTTGCTGATGGGCCAGGCCACCCTGAGCGACGCAATCGTGATCGACCAGGAGAGGGGACTGCATCTGCTGCTGAACAAGCGCAACTACACAAACTCCACGGATATCGTCTCCTCGGACTATATGTCCAGGCTGATCGCGGTGGTCCGCAGCTATTATGATTTCATCATCATCGACTCTCCCCCCATGTCCCTGATGGCGGACGCGGAGGTCCTGGCAGATCTGTCTGACATGAGCGTTCTGGTCGTCAAATACGATACCGTGCTTGCCCAGGATCTGAATGACGCCATCGACTCTCTGCGGGACTGCCATGCAAAGTTCGCCGGCTGCATCCTGAACCAGGTGCGCACGCTTCCCTGGGCCAGAAGGACGGTTGGCGGCTACGGCGGCTATGGCCGCTATGGCCGCTACGGCCATTACGGCCGTTATGGCCGCTACGGCGAATACGGCCGCTACGGCAAGGCGGAAAAGTGAGGTGCGGCCATGAGTGAAACTGTTGAAAAGAAAAACGAAGAATTTGAAAAGATAGACGTCTTTTCCTTTGTCAACGACTTCTTTCACCGCCTTCGTCGTCTCTGGCTGTTGGTTCTGATCCTGACCGTCGCCAGCACAGGGCTGTTCTATTATCGCACGACCACCAGCTATTCTCCCACCTTTGTGGCGGAGGCGACCGTATCTGTCGAGATCGTCAACGGCGGTACCTACGCCAACAAGAACACGGCGGAGCAGATGGGCCTGATCTTCCCCTATATCCTAACCACCGGCGCCCTCTCTGACGTGATCGCCGAGGATCTGGGGACTGCCAGCGTCCCGGGGACGATCAATGTCACCTGCATCAAGGGCACGAATCTTCTGACCATCACCGTCAGCTCCTGGGACGCCAACTACGCCTATGACACGCTCCAGTCTGTGCTGAGAAACTATCCCGCCGTGGCTCAGTTCGTTGTCGGCCAGACGGAGCTGAAAGTCATCGACGACAGCGGCGTTCCCACGGATACCGGGCGGGAATCCGTGATTCGCGGCTCCATCAAGCGGGGCGCCTTGATCGGTTTTCTGTTGGGTCTTGCCATTGTTGCGATCAATGTACTGACCTTCCGCACGGTCCGCAACGAGACTGAGCTCAGAAGTCTGCTGAACATCCCCTGCCTCGGAACGCTGCCCTTCTATCAGAAGAAGCAGCGCCGCAATTCGACCCGCACGGAGATCAATATCCTCAACGACGGCGAAAGCTCCGACTATGTGGAATCCATTCGTCTGGTGCGCACCCGTCTGGAGCGCCAGATGGAGGACAAGAAGGTGCTGATGGTTACCAGCTCCATCTCCGGTGAAGGAAAATCCACCGTCGCCGCGAACCTGGCCATTTCCATGGCGCGCAAGGGCAAGCGGGTCGTCCTGGTGGACTGCGACCTGCGCAATCCCACAGTCAGCCAGATCTTCGGGCTGACGGAGGAGTACCCGGGCCTGGTATCGATTCTCCGCGGCAAGAGCCAGCTGCAGGACTCTCTCGTGAGCGTTACGGACCACGGAAATCCCCTCGGGCTCACCCTGCTGCCCGGCGGCGAGCGGGAGCCTCGTCTGGTGGAGATCCTTGAGAGCGAAAACATGACCCACGTCATCCAGACTCTGCGTGAGAGCGCGGATGTGGTGATCCTGGATACGCCGCCTTCCGCCATGCTGGTGGACGCCATGATGCTGGTGCGGCATGTGGACGCGATCGCTTATGTCATCATGAGCGATTATGCCCGCCGCCGTTATATCTTCGAGGGCGTGGAGGAGCTGAGCAGCTCCGGCGCGCCGATCGTCGGGTGCATCCTCAACGGCGGCAGGACCCACGGCGGCCGTTACGGCTACTACGGCTATTACAGCTACCGGGGCAAGTACGGCTACGGCAGCTACGGCTACGGCGCGAAGGCGTACAGCGCCAAGGCCTACGGAGGAGAGAAGAAAAGCTCCAAATCGGAGCGCAGTTCCTCCAAATCCGGGCATGGAACGTCACGAAAAAGCAAGTCAAAGGAAGAGTGAATGCTCCTAAAAGCGGCCGGACTCCCGGCCAGCGGATTATCAAGGAATAAAGATGGGTGCAGCATAGCCGAGAGGCAAGGCTGCACCCATCTTTATTTGGTTTATCGTTAGGCATCATTTGTCTACATTTTATTATAATTTGTATAATATAATAGGGGACTACTTTTTGTTCTTAATATATTCTGGGTATTCATGGAGAAATTTACAATTAGTACTGATCAGGATAGTCTGTTTGCTTTTTTGCAGATAATTGAATATCCTTGATTCGAAACCAGTGCCGCCGTAAACCGGGTAAGAATTCTCAAATTTATAGTTATAATCAAGATTATTTAGTTCTCTAGTTGAAGCAAGAAACATCTGGTCTGTGAACACAAAACGAATATAAAAATTTTCAATAATCTTCCAATTATTGTACCAATTCAAGTCTAGATTATCATTAAATGGTCTCGCACAAAAAAACTGCGGGTTTTCAGACAACAAACGTTTTGCAGGATCAATCCATCCATCCCCTTCAGACTGAATACAGTCTTCTGTAAAATATAATAACTAGTCACCTTTCGCAAAGTAGATGGCAGTCAACGGACCTACAGAATAACCTTCTCCGTCATATTCTCTCGTTATCGGATTGATCAGTCTTGATTTACCTATTACGGGAAAATAAAAATGGTAGATATTCTTGAGATTTTTAACCAGTCCCTGCTTTGCTGATAAATTCAGCTTTCTTCGCTTTTTAAAATCCTTTATTTTGAAATGATCGAGAATCTCAGCTCGGTGTTCGCATGTAAAATAATAAGAATCAATTATCCCCTCATTTATACAATTCTCTGCAAGTCTAACAGTTTCTGGGCTTTTTTCCGCAGTGTTAATTATCAGCAGTCTTTCATAAAACATATAGTTAAAGGACTCAAAAGCGCGCTTTAATCCATTCTGCGCTAATAGGAAATCTATATCTTTCTCGTAACAATTTGTTGCGACGGTAATTTTATACATACACTATCTCTCCTGCTTTCAAATTTTTTTGCGGTTTTATGGCAAAAAGATCTGCGAAACTCTAGCGTAGAATCACAAATATACTGGCTACCAAATAATTGGGATCAGATCCACAACGACAATTTCCGGCGGGTTGTTGAGGCGGGGAATGTGGTACTCTGTTCCAAGCCCCGCAGACAGCACACAAGTTGCAAGCGTTCCGGTATATACACCTTTGGAAAAGTGCGGAAACCAGCCCACATACGGCGCGTACAGCCCTTGATCCAGAATCGGGATGCGCATGAGACCGCCGTGATAATGACCGGAGAACACAAGGTCAACCGGATATTTATTCACGTAGTTCCAATCCACCCATCCGGTCGGAATGTGGTTGATGAGAAGCTTTACCCGATCCGTATCCTGAAAGGCTTTGGCAAAGGCAAGCTCCAAAGCCTGCTGGGTTTCGTCACTGGTCGTCATGTGCGGAACGGGATAAAAGCCCATGTAGCCGCCGATGCGTAGAGCGGTCCCGTTTATCTCCAGATCTACGTAGTCATTGTCCACAACAACGGCGCCTGCGGATTCAAGAATCGGCCTGAGATCGCATGCAAAGCGCTGTTCCCAGGCTTTTTCATGGTTTCCATAGCCATAATAGACCGGAGCAATCTTCGATAGATCCGCAATCAAGGCGGTAACAATCTCGGTGCTTTCCTCGTCGCTGTTGAGCATGTCGCCGCTCATGACGATGAGATCAGGATCCTGCGAGGCAACAAGCTGAACAATCTTTTCGTTGCGCTGTCCGAACTGCGCATTGTGCAGATCCGTCAGATGCACGATCCTTATGGGAGAAGCGACCCTGGCTTGCACAGTAACGTTCTCCACATGGAGAAACAGCGACGAAATATAATAATATAGAAAAAGCCCTGCCAGCACGGCGAGGAGCGCCAAAACGACGCGCCGGATGCGCGGCCTTCGCTTCTCCTGTTCCATGGCTCAATCCCGGGGAAGTTCGCGGAAGAAGGGCTGCTTTTGATCTTTCTCGGAGAGCAGGACCGGGATCCCTTCCAGCAGCGGCCAATCCACCGCGATGTCCGGATCATCCCAGCGGAGACCGCCCTCGTCACCGGGATGGTAGAAATCCGTGCACTTGTAACAGAATTCCGCTTCCTCACTGAGCACGTAGAAGCCGTGGGCGAAGCCCTCCGGAATGTACAGCTGCTTTTTGTTCTCCGCGCTGAGAATCTCTCCATGCCACTGTCCATAGGTTGGAGAGTCTGGACGCAGATCGACACCCACGTCGAACACTTCGCCGCGGATCACGCGAACCAGCTTGCCCTGGGGATACCGGATCTGATAATGCAGCCCGCGGAGCACGCCCTGCTTCGACATGGACTGGTTGTCCTGCACGAAGACCATGTTCAGACCGGCCTCCGCCATCTCCCGTTGGTTGTAGGTCTCCATAAAGAAGCCGCGGTCATCCCCGAAAACCTGCGGTTCAATGACGAACATGCCCTCAAGCAGGCAGGGGCTCACTTTGATCTTAGCCATTGTAGTTCTCCTTCAGTTCCGCCAGATAACGGCGCAGCGCATCCTGCCAGGGCGGCAGACGGCGAAAGCCGTTTGCCGTCAGCTTGTCTTTGCTCATGCGGCTGTTGGCCGGGCGCTTGGCGCGGCTGGGATACTGATCGCTGGAAACCGGCAGGACCCGGCAGGGGAGCTCCGCCTCCTTCATAATCGCGCAGGCGAATTCGTACCAGCTGCAGAAGCCTTCGTTGGTGGCGTGATAGGTGCCGTATTTCTCCGTAACAATCATATCGGCCAGCAATACGGCCAGATCCTTTGTGTAGGTGGGTGAGCCGATCTGGTCGTTTACCACTGTGATCTGCTCCCGCTCTTTTCCAAGGCGCAGCATGGTCTTGACGAAGTTTTTGCCATTGACGCCGAACAGCCAGGAGATCCGAACGATGAAGTGTTCCGGCACATACCGACGCACAGCCTCCTCGCCTCGATACTTCGATAGTCCGTAGGTATTCAGCGGCTTCGGCGGATCATCCGGCTCCCAGGGGCGCTCTCCGTCTCCGGAAAAGACATAGTCGGTGGAGATGAACAACAACTTGCTTCCCACAGCCGCGCATGCCGCGGCGAGAGTTTCCGTGCCCCGACTGTTCACGGAAAAGCATTTTTCCTTCTCATCTTCCGCCAGATCGACCGCGGTATAGCCTGCACAGTGCATCACCGCATCCGGGCGCATGGCACAAAGATAAGTCTGCACTGCCATTGGCTCGAGGAGATTCAGTTCTTTGGAACTTACCCCGGTGACTGTATGTCCTCGGCCGGCCAGCTCGAGCACCAGATCGTGACCCAACTGCCCGCTGGCTCCGGTTACAAGTATGTTCATAAGATTATCCACCCCTGAAAGAATGATGCTTCATCAGCAAGAGTGCACTTAACACCGCATAATCCAGTTTCCTAGCAAGCAGAAAAAGAAAGATGGCACACAGGACAGTGATCCCGTACCGCAAAAGAGAATCCCACAAATGAAAGACATTTCCGAGAATGGTCAGAAACACCGTATGGGTCAGGAACATGACCGAACTAAGATCTCTTGCACTCTTGCAAATCTTTTCAGGAAGGTGTTGCAGAAAGGGGACTGGGACAACGCAAAGGTGGAAAAGCAGGATGGCCTGGATAACGCCGAAAGGAATAAAGAATAGGTCCTCATCCATCCGATAAACTAAGAACGCAGCAAAGATGGAAATTGCATATAGAGGCAGTACCATCCAGAAACACGATTTCTGGAGTCGTTCCTCAGACATATCAAACAGTGCGCCCAGATAAAGAAGAGGAAATCCGGACATGATCACGTTGTTGTTCCACGAGAATACTGAATAAAATACTCTGTAGACAAGGCCGGTGGAATCGTATTTCGCCTGATAGGAATATAGAATGCTCAGTACGATGCCTGATACACAAAGTACCATCCCAAGGATGTATTTGCGGTAGCGTATTATGAGAGCGAGGAGCAAAGTTCCCTCAGCAAGAACCAGCAGGAACCAGTATGGCGCAATGCCCGCGGCAAAAAAACGCCTGACTAAAACGGCAGCTATTTTCAACGGCGAGCCGGCGTAGAGTCTTGAGTACTCCGACACGATCGAAGGCGCCCACAGCAGGTTCCAGAGAACAAATGCAATCAGGAGAGGCTTAAGATACTGGGTCGTCGTTTTCATGATATTGGGACTTTTTCGGAGTTTTTTGGATAAGAAAAAGCCGGACGCGAGAAAAAAGAAGGGTACGCCCTGCCTGGTGAGGCAGGGGACAAGGGAAAGAGAGTTTCCGAAGCCCATATGGATGACAACAATGAGCAGAGCGCAGTATAGGCGGGCCAGATCAAGAGCCCCATAATATGGTTTTTGCTCACGCATCCCATGTCACTCCAGATTTAAAATTCTAAACTGCTCGGGACAAGACTCCTGTTTCAGCCTCTGATCTTTCCTTCCGCCACTTCGCGGAGATGCTTGCCATAGGGGGATTTCCCGTATTGCGCCGCTGCGTCCAGCAGTTGGGCTTTGTCGATCCAGCCGTTTCGGAATGCGATCTCCTCCGGCGCGGAGATGACGATGCCCTGACGATTCTGAATCATCCGGACAAAGTCCGTCGCCTCTGCCAGAGAGTCCATGGTGCCCGTATCCAGCCATGCAAAGCCGCGGCCCAGAAGCTGCACGTCCAGCAGGGCGTCCTGTAAATACATGTCGTTCAGCGAGGTGATTTCCAGCTCGCCGCGGGCGGAGGGACGCACCTCTTTTGCCCGCTCACTGACGCCCTTGGGGTAGAAATAGAGCCCGGTGACAGCGTAGTTGCTCTTAGGCTGCTTTGGCTTTTCTTCAATGGAGATCGCCTTGCCCTCTTCGTTGAATTCCACCACGCCGAAGCGCTCCGGATCCGGCACATAGTATCCGAAGACCGTTGCGCGGGCGTTCTCCTCAGCGTTCGAAGCAGCCGCCCGGAGAAGCCTTCCAAAGCCGTTGCCATAGAAGATGTTGTCCCCCAGCACCATGGCGCAGGCCTCGTCGCCGATGAATTCCTCGCCGAGGAGAAAGGCCTGGGCCAGACCGTCCGGCGAGGGCTGGACCTTATAGCTCAGGCGCAGCCCGAAATGACTGCCGTTACCCAAAAGACGCTCAAAGTTCGGCGTATCCTGGGGGGTGGAGATGATGAGAATATCCCGGATCCCGGCCAGCATGAGCGTGGACAGGGGGTAAAACACCATGGGCTTATCATAGACGGGCAGCAGCTGCTTGCTGGTCACAAGGGTGAGGGGATAGAGCCTGGTACCGGCTCCCCCGGCGAGAATGATACCTTTCATGTTGTGCACGCTCCATTACTACAGGATGATTATGCTTTTTTTAATTTGATTTTTCTTAACACCTTTTTGCCCACATTTACCAAAAACAATGCAGACTCCTTGTGGAAAAACCTGAGCTCTGTAAAATACACAAGAAAGACCGCAATCCCGACAATACTACCCTTCAGGAAAAAGTGCGGAATACTGTTGACCGAGAGATCCACGAATGTGGAGGCAAACCAGCACAAAGCAAAAACAGCGATATTCAACAGCCAGATTTTGTAGGTTTGCCAGCAACTCCGATGCAAAAGGTACTTGTTTGCATAGAGAATGATATCATTAGTCCGCCAAAGGAACGCGACAATCGTTCCCAGGACGACGCCGTAGATTCCGAGTTTATATACCAAGAGTATGGAGGCGGTCAGATTGATTACCGCTTCCAGAACAGCCCGCCACTGCATCTGTTTGAAATGTCCGGCAAAATTGATCACCCGGCTGGACGCCTCTCTAGATGACTCCATGATGTGCATCAGTACAAACAGAAAGGGCAGATATTTGTCCACATACTGCGCGTCGGTGATTCCAGCGGTATACACCTTCATAAACGGGGTAATCATCAGAAAGGCAATGGTGTACAGCGCAAAGGAGCCGGCCATGCTCGTGGCTTCATAAACGCGATGCATGGGCATATAGCCCTCTTTGTCGTTGTTGTATTTTTGCCCAAGTAGATAGTGAAAGCTTCCAAAAAAAGTAGTAAACAGTTTTTGGACAGTGGAAAAAACCATCAGGTAGACAGAATACACGCTAACGGCTTTCAAGTCTTGCGCAACATATGTTAATACAAGAATATCCGTATGTTGACAGACCATCCTTGCAATTTCCTGGACAAAAACTGCATTACTCTGTTTAAGAGCCTTTTTATTTGAAGCTACATGCAAGTCCAACCACTGATAGTTCTTTTTGATATAGAACTGATAGAACAGCATCTGACATAGACTTACTGTGAAATAGCCGATATGGATTGCAACCACGTCATAGCCGTTCAGAAGCATTACAATTTTGATTATGTTGGTTGCTATGTACACAGCCATAGTAACCAGACTCATCACATATTTCTTTCCCTCTGCCTGCAGGAGCACCATGTATTTACCCTGCACCCAAAAATTGATGACTCCGCCTGCGCCGCTGAGCATGGACACAGTAAAAATCGTCCAAAAGGGTATAGTCGACTTTACCGTGAGGGGATAAAGTATGCTGATGAGAAAAACGCCTAAGAGGTAGATAAATCCTGCCTTGGTGTACCACACCGCAGTGGCTGCCATGATCTCGTTGATGGTGCGCCTGTCATTGCGTCCCAAGGGTCCCCACAAGGCCTGGATCGCAGCCGTTCCGACACCTGCCTCAACCAGAGCCAGGTAAGAATACAGATTCCCGATCGAGCCTAGAAATCCGTTCATCTCCGAGCCGAAGGTTCTGATAAACAGTCTGGGGACAATCAGCCCGAAAGTGAGAGTCAGCAGCTGCTGCAGTATTCCGATGACAGCGCTTAGAACGCCGTTTTTATATTTCATAACTGATAAAATAGCTCCAGCATCACTTGAAAAAATTTTTCATTCTGCGTTTTACTGTGCCGCAGCCCCATCTGAAGGCCCACCAGACCAGGGGCCACCTTTTCTTTCTTTGATTCCAGATCCGTTTTGCTTGTTCCCAATCTTCGGACTTATGGCTCTTCATGGCGATCCAGAACGCCTCGGCAAAGAGCATACCGCGCACTTTATAGAATTTCGTGCACCTGCGATGAAGGACATTCTCGATGTATTCCTCATGACAGGCGTACATCTGCGCGTCGGAAACCTTGTTGTCCCGTTTTGCATAGAGAGACTGATAATTCGTCCCGTCTTCCACCACGATGGAGCGGTGATGGCTCACCAGACGGGGATCGACATAGACCTCGCCCTTGCCGTACAGAATGAGGGCGAGAGACTGGTCCCAGACCATGGGATGCGCCTTGTAGAATATGTCCAGCTCCCGTTCCGGAGCAGCGGCAAAAAAGTTGCGAAAGAAAGCAGTGTCGGTGCTGTTGGGCATTCTGTCGTAAAAGCGATAGCTCATGAAATCCTTGAAACTGAACATCATCGGATCGGTGATCTTTCGCCTCGGATATCGCTTCACTTCCGTCAGACTCGTTTCAACCCAGGAGTTGCAGTACATGGCGATATACTTGGGATGCGTCTCCAGGAAATCATATTGGTATTGAAGCTTATCCTCCGATTCCCACCAGTCGTCGCCCTCCAGGATCGCGATATACTTGCCGCGGCACTGCCGAAGGACGCCGTACATGTTTCTGCTCCCGCCGACATTCTCGTCCCGCAGCGAGAGCACAAACACATCCGGATAGCGAGCGGCATAGTCCAGGAGGATCGCACGCGAATCGTCCGGCGAACGATCGTCGTCCACCACGATTTCATAGCGGAAGCTGGTCTTCTGCATCAAGACGCTGTCCAGCAGCTGCGGCAGATAGCCCTGCATATTATAGGTGATCACCGCAACGCTGACAGCTATTTCTTGATTCTCGCTCATGCGTTCGTCTCCTTGATCAAATCGGTTCTGCTGATCTCGTACCAGTTCAATGCTTTTCGTTCGCCCCGGAGTTCCAGGGCGTTTTCTTCGCTGTGCGTGAACCGAAAGCCGGCTTTGCGGTAAAACGCATTGGCCCGGAGGTTCTCGGCCAGCACGTTCAGATAGACGGTCTCCAGCCCTAACTCGTCAAAAGAAATGCGAAGGATATCCCGCGTCGCCTGAAGGGCAGCGCCGCTGCCGTGGGTGCACTTGCGGGTGCTGATTGCGTATTCCGCGCTGCCATTGGCGATATTCTTGAGGCTGATGGTCCCGAGATACTCGTCATTCTCGTCTGCGATGGCATAATGACGGCTGCTGGGATCCCTGCTTGCCGATTCAATGAAAGCGCGGCATTTTTCTTCCGTCATGCTCGCAGCGTCAAAGCGGAAATAGCAGGCGATGGACGGATCCCGCATCCACTCCAGCATGAAGGGGGCGTCCCTTTGCTCAAGAGGGCGAAGATGAATCTGCATCTGCTCAATCTCCCGGAAAAGCGTTGACCGCCTCGATGACCTGGGTGACCTCCTCCATGGGCATGCCGACGTAGATCGGCAGACTCAGCTCCTGCTCCGCCATGCGCTCGCTGATGGGGAAATCGCCTTTCTTATGCCCCAGATAGGCATAGCATTCCTGCAGATGCGGAGGGATGGGATAGTGGCAGAGGGTTTTCACGCCACGCTCCAGCAGGAAAGCCTGCAGCGCATCTCGCTTGGCGCATTGGACGGCGAAGACGTGGAACACGTGGGAGCAATGATTCCGTGTTTTCGGGAGTTCAACCAGCGGGTTGCGGATTTCGTTCAGATAGCGCTCCGCGATCCTTTGGCGGTAGGCGTTGCCCTCCTCCAGATGGCGTAGCCCCACCTGCAGGACCGCAGCCTGGTACTCATCCAAACGGCTGTTGACGCCAACCAGCTCGTTGACGTACTTTTTCCCGCTGCCGTAGTTGCGCAGCTTCCGCAGCTTTTCCGCCAGGGCAGGATCGTTGGTCGCCAGCGCGCCGGCGTCTCCCTGGGCACCCAGGGGCTTGGTGGGGTAGAAACTGAAGCAGGCGACGGTGCTGAAGGTGCCGGTCTTCCGGCCCTTCTGCGCCGCACCGTGAGATTGGGCGCAGTCTTCGATCACGAAGAGCCCATTTCGCTCTGCAATGGCACAGATCCGCTCCATGTCGCAGGGCTGACCGTAGAGATGGACGGGCAGGATCGCCTTGGTTCGGGGCGTGATCGCTGCCTCAATCGCGTCCGCATTCGGGCAGAAGTAGTCATCCGGCTCCACGAGCACCGGCGTGGCGCCGTTCTCTGTAATGCCCAGAACGCTGGCGATATAGGTGTTGGCTGGGACGATCACCTCATCCCCGGGGCCAATGCCCAACGCACGGACGGCCAGGGTCAGCGCATCCATCCCGGAGTTGACGCCGACAACGTGCTCCACGCCCAGATAAGCGGCGAATTGTTCCTCAAAGGCCTGCAGCTCTCCGCCGAGAATGTACCAGCCGGAGCGGGCCGCGCGAAGCAGGGCCTCTTCATATTCCGGGGCATAGAGATCGAACTGGCGTTTCAGTTTTGTGAAATCAACCATGATGAATCCCTTTCATTTCCGCACAATAGGCATCATAGTCGCGAATGTATTCAGAGCTGTCATAGCCTTCACTGGCTAGGCACAAGAGAATGCTGTTCTCGGAAAAATCAAACATATCCTTCCAACAGAGACGGGGGATATACAGACCCTCATGGGGTTTGTTCAGCCAGAAGATCTCCTTTTCTCCACAGCCGTTGTCCGTGCGGACCTTGCATTCTCCACAGACATTGATCAACACGAACTCACTCCGCCGATTCGCGTGCTGCCCGCGTACGGCGTCCCCTTTTGTTCCGTAAATATAAAAAATACGTTTGATTTCAAACGGTATTTCCTTCAGTCCTTCGACGGCGACGAGCCAGCCGCGCTCATCGCCTTTTGGGGGAAGTTTCAGCAAATATGGTTTGTTATTCATAACCAGCACTCACGCCTTTTTCATCTCTTTCAGCATATACCCGTAGTTGGTCTCGCTTCCGTCCGGCAGATTCGTATCTTTTTTCCCGAATTTCCAGGAAAGCTTGTACAGGAAGGTATCTCCCTCAGTATATTTACGGAAGGTATCCGCATCATAGGGATCCCCGAGATGCAGGATCAGATCGTTGCGCAGCATGTTGTTCCGCTCCGGAAGAGAATCGATCATCTCTTTCACGCAGGGGATGTTCTGATAGGCCAGCTCAAAAACATAGTCCAGCATCAGATAATCCACCGCGTGATCGCAGTTCTTCCAGTACTCCAGCAGGCAGTCCCGCGCAAAGGCGAACAGTGGAAACTCTTTGTTTCCGCCCATCAGATACCCGACCCAGCGGGAGCGGGACATGTTCTCCCGGCTTTCCGAAACGGCGCGGCAGGTATAAAACGGCGCGTTCAGCACGCCCTCCGGCGTGTCCTGTGACCACCAGACTGTGGCCCCGGTGAAGAAGCCGCCTTGGGCAGCCAGATTTGAAACCAGCATGAGATCGCAGATGTGCTGGATCATGATCTTGCCCTCGGCATGCTTTTCCAGAATATAATCCGGGATCTCAAAAAACTCTTTGTAATTGTCCTCTGTCAGCGTGAGGACGGGCTGATGGGTGTGCCGTCTGGCGCTGTCGATGCACATTTGGAACAGAGGATCCGCTTTGTCTTCTCCCTGCCACCACATACTCCAGATCCTGGGAGCCTGCTGGGGCAAGAACAGGTTTTCAGGCGCGGGCATGTTGCGGTATTTTTCGATGGTCTCCGGGCAATGCCGCTCAACATAGGCTAGCACCCATTTGTGCTTGCGCTCCGCCGCGCGGTTTATCATGCCCGGTTTTCCCAGCAATTGTGCCGTCCTCAGCGCTAGATCCCGTTTTGCGTACGTGGAATCAAAGCTGCGGTTTTTCCAATAGATGGAAAGCGAACTTCTGACCCAGCGAAAGTATTTGTTGATGTGTTTCAGGTGAAAACTCACACGCTTTCCTCCTTCCAGTAGATACGCTGCCGATGCTCAGACTCAATGCGCGGAAGCTTCTGATAGTACAGCTCCCGGGAGATCGGCTTTCGGTAAAAGATGCTCAAATGCTCCTCCGCAGCGTTGGGAGCGGGGAAGCGGTGACCCTCAAAAAGCATCTCGACCGGCGGTTCGAGCCAGGCTTTCTCAAAGCGCTCCCGGATCGGGTCCCCCTCCACCAGAAGGCCGACCTGCTGCGCTTTGTCGTAGGGATAGCGCTTTGCAGTCCGGGTTAGTTTTTGGTACAGCTTCCAGGGAGAGTACAGGATGCTGTACAGCAGGCCTTTTGCCCTTGTTTTCCGGGATTCCGATTTTTTCAATTCTGAAAAGTCGGACAGGGAGGCGTGAAAGAGACTGTTCAGACGGCTGAGCTCAGCCAAATGCTTCTGCAGGCGCTCCGAGTCGTCGGGATGGCCGTCCATGGGGAGAACGTCGATATACACCCCGGTTGTTTTTATCTGATCTCCATTTGGCTCTTCCAGAATCGTGCGGCGGTCGATCAGCTTCAGAAAGGTATATTCACAGTGCTCCCGACGGGGGGCATCCAAAAAAACGTGCGAGGGGAATTCATCCTGCAGGTTCAGCAGCCGCTCGTAGTCCGGGCGGGGCATTTTGATGTCGATATCGTCATCCCAGGGGATAAAGCCGTCGTAGCACACCGCGCCCAGCAGCGTGCCGCCGTCCAGATTATAGCGCAGCGCGTGCTTTTTGCACACGGCGTCCAGCGCCACAAGCAGATCCAGTTCGATCTGCTGAAGCTCAGCCAAAGATATCGTCTTCATACATGATCCTTTGTGAAGAGCAGGGATTATCCTGTTCTTCTAATGTTTCAAAATTCTTTTGAGATATCCATGCAGAAACGCGTTGAAAAACCGTAACGAGCCACGGTAATCTCTTTTGTCAAATACCGCAAACGCTTTTGTCAGCTTTATATCATGAAGCCATTGAGCAATCGACAAATCACGCCGCTTGAGATACATGATATCATTGAGCTCTGACATAAAATATGACCCAATATCAACCGCTTTTACGCTTACACTGCTTTCTTCGCCGAGAATCAAACTGTTTGCCCAGTAAAAGGGAGCGTTGATCAGACGGTTGTTAATAGCATAACCGTTGCCGCTGTATCTATAATTGATTTCGTTTAAATACACCTTATCATTGCAGATCAAAAGATCCATATCAAAGTGTCCGCAATACTGCTCTTCTTCGAGGATCGAGTTGATTTTTCTGACATTGTCAAGAAGAAGCGAATACTCGTTCTTTGTGATCTGCTTATCGCTGAAAACAGCGTTGAGCTTTTCATCCGGTTCCTGATCCAACGAGGACAAATCCGCGATAAAAACAGCAAAACTCGTCGCAGACTCGAGCTGGTCGCGGATTTTCAGCGCTACTCCGCCGACCGTGTGATATTGATTGTTTTCCTCCAATACGAAACCCAGGGTATTCGCTTCTGCTTTTTTGGGCAAGAAAGCCTGAACCAGCGCGTCGCTGTAATGATTCTGACGGTATTTCTCTATCGCATCGTTCAGGTCGTCGACGTTGCTGCAGACGGAAATATCGCTTTTTGCACCCCAGGCCGACACCCTCGGCTTGATGATGCAAGGAAAAGGCAGGTCCTCCGGGATTACTGGTTCTCCGGTGTCAAGAATAAAGGTTTCTGCCATGGGGATATTGTGCTGACACGCAAAAAGATACTGATTCCATTTATCCATCATGGAACAGACCTTTCCCGGAGCGCCGCGAAAGCCAGGAATGATGAAGCTCTTCTCAAGCGATGTGTAATTGGAATCTATCACAAATCCCGCAAAATCAGACGCCGGAAATACCACGCACTTTAGTTCGGGATCTGCATATTTCCACAAAACATTCAGCAAATCAACAGGCTCGTTCTCAATGACGTACGCTTGATCTTGCTTCACATATTTGGAGTTGAACACGCGGACTTTTTTGCGCGCCAATACATGGCCGTGAATCACGAGGACAATATCGCAATTCTTTTGCCCAAAGGCACGGATCGCAGATAGTGTGTTTCGATGGTCGGCGCCGATGATGATGATTTTGTTTTCAAACGGTCGTTTTTTCATGGTCGTTATTGGCGTGTCTTCCCGAAAACAAGCGGAGCATTCGATGGATCGGTTTCGACCACGAGAGCTTGCCACAGCGAAGATCTATTGCTTCATATGTGTCGCAGGAATTATAGGTGTGCAACCCGTCAAAGAATTGTCCGGATGCTTTTATCTCGCTGCATTCGAGAGTATCCAGGACGGTTTCGTGATAAGCGTTTCCGTCGATCTCAATTTTCACAAATGCGACACGGTCTCCGTACCGCAAATCTGTGCTACCCTGCACCGGACGAATCAGTTCTCCCTTATACCGGAAAGGACAGCCTGCTCCGCGTACACAGAGCTGGTCGTAATCATCCCAAACCAAGGGGGACAATTGGCTGCCAATTAACCTGTATGCCCGCGCCGTCACGCGCTCCGTATTGGGCAGGGGCAAAAAAGTCAGGAGATACCACTGATTCTTCCATTCAAAAACGGTCGTATCTACAGCCGCTTCCTGAAGCAAAACCGTTTGCTTTTCCCATTGGAAGGGAAAAGCAGCGGCAGTATACAGGCTTACTTCACCCAGAGAAGAGGATTCCGGTATCATACACCACTGGCTGCCTTTTCGGAAAACGTAAGGATAGGAATAGTGGGAGTCTCCGCCGAACAAAACGCTTGGAGCAGAAAGAGTACCATCTCCACAAATCTCCGCGACTTCAATACTCCCTTTGTCCAAGTTGACTTTTTCATAGAACAAATAGGTATGCGTTCTTTCCTGGACAAGAAAAGGATCCGCACACCATTCAAGGCGATTCGCGGGGAGCGGGTGGTATGTTGAGGAATGCGGCCGATTAAGAACATTCCCTTCGCGCCGCTTCAGTGCGATCGTGAAGTAAGTGTCGACGGCAAACATCTTTCGAATCAGGTTTTTATACATGTTCCATTTCCTCAAGATTAGAAATAGAGAAATCGTTAGGATTCATTTACTTGTGACAGGATCCCCCATATCAGCCGAACGAATCTCTTCACTGTTTTTTTCGCTTTTCGGCTTAGAATCTGGAAGTATATCTCATAGTTTTTATGCGCCGTCAATTGCTCCGCCAGTTTTCTCTGCTGCGGAGAGCATAACGAGAGCATTTTTTCATGGGAGTATGGCCCCGCACAAAACTGTTCCGCGGTGACGGCAATCTGTTTCGGCCTTTGCGCGCTCAGTTTCTCATTGAGAATCATATAATATAGATTTATGAGAATGTCTTTGTGATTCGACAAGATGTCTTCATAGGAAACCAAGTAATCCGCAATGTTGGGGATCCGCGCCATACGATCGTGGTTTCTGCCGCTTTTGCGCCGGGATTTCTTCGTTTGTATTACATAATGATAAAGAGCCTGTGGGAGAAAGTATACGCTTTTGCAGTGACGAAGCACGGATAATACAAAATGGAAGTCTTCCATGCTGAACAGGGAGGGGTCAAAGAAAACGCCGTTATCTATGAGAATACTGCGGCGGATGAGTCTGTTGCAGGAACTGGTCAGGGAATTGCTGTAATATAGCTCTGAAAAAGCTTTTTCCAGTTCCTCCTGGTGCATCTCTGTTTCTTCCCGATAAAACGCTGTCTCCTGCCGGAACAATCGCTTTCCGAAATAGTAATCAAAGCTCATTCCGAACACAAGCATATCCGGCGCGCGCTCGTTTATCATCTGACAAATATGCGTCATGCTTCCTTTATCCACAAGATCATCAGAATCGCAAAACCATATATAATCGCCGGTTGCTTCTTCCAAGCCCCTGTTTCTGGCAGCGGAAACGCCCTTGTTCTCCTGTTCGATCAGCTTGATATTTCCAAACTTAAGCTGAAAGGACTGAGCAATCTGTGGTGTGCGGTCAGTCGAGCCATCGTTGACAATGATGACTTCGGTAATATCCAGCCCAGATGCAAGAACGCTGGCAGTGGTCTCCAGAAGCGTATCTTCACAATTGAAGGCAGGAATAATCACACTACATTTATGCATTTCGGCGTTATCAACTCCCATATAATAAATACGGATCGAGCTCCCAGAAGAACTTGAAGTCGTTTAATAATCCCTGCGTGGCATTTACATAGTTTCTGTAGTACCAAATCGCAAATACAGTAGTCCCTATGCTTAGAAGAATATATAGATCCCTGGCGTGATACCTGATCTCTCGCTTATGCTCCGGCATGAGATAGGCTTGCTCCTTGCCGTCCTGGAGCATCATTGGGACAAACAAGACCACAAATTGATAATAATAATCTGTCAGGCGTGTATAGACGTTATCATAGATAGAAAACGTCTGCAGCGCCGCTGCGACGATCATGATATTAAACACATATCCGTATTGCTTGTCATAGGTTCGAAGCGGACGAAGATAATAGCCGAGCGCCAGAATGAACAGCATCATGAGGAAACGTCCGCCGACCCTGCTGGTAGCTTCCAGCGTTTGTTCGTCGTCGTAATACAATTCGGCCAACTGCTCAATAATCCGGTTCCGGAAGAAATAGAGTATAACAACAAGTGCAAACAGAATCAGAAGATATGTGGAATCTGGCTTTTTCCTGGCGAAAGGATATGCCCCGAGGAAAATCATAGCCGGAGCATGGAATAGTGCGCCTACCAAGGTCCAGACCAGGAACATCTTGAAACGTCCCTCCAGAAGACCAATCATTGCGATGCAGATAAAGCCCATGGCGATCGTCTGCTTCAGCCCACTGAAGGTAAAGATGAAGAAACCCATGGCTATGTACATCAGGTAGCTCCAATAGGGCGAAGGAGAATAGCGATAGATCAAAACACCAAGCGTGATCGCCGAGAAAGCCGCAATGAGAAAAATACATGCATCGTAAGATAGACCAATCAGGTTTCCGTAGTGAAAAAAGACACGAATGCCAACATTGGCAAGCTTGCCAAAAACAACCTCCTGCCAATTCGGACCGGTACAATTCAAATATTGCGTATAGTACTTGATCAGGTCGCCCATCCACCAGCTGCGCAGGCCGCTGAACAGCGTCATCAAAATCGTAACCGCGGCCACGCAATTCAACTTTTGACTTCGCCGGCGTGTTCCCAATGCATAAAACAAGGTGAGCAGCATGACGACCGCAAGAAAAATCAGCTGTCTATCGAACATAGCTTCTCCGTAAATTTCTATTCCCCGATCATTCGGTAGAATATTTTCAATATCGCTGCCGTTTTATCCGGCGTTTCAAGGCAGTTTTTTTCCAGATGTGCGCGAAGAACAGTATCGTGTAGAACATGTTCGATCCCATCTGCGATCGCCTCCGGCTTCGCATCCACGATCCAGCCGGTTTCTCCATGGCACACTTGATCGGATACGGACGGATAATTCGTAACGACGATCGCCTTGCCCAGGAGCTTGGCTTCATCCAGCAGCACGGACTTTCCTTCCCAGCGCGAGGGCTGCACGATTACGTCTGCTGCCTTGATAAAGGGATAGGGATTTGCGACCGTCCCGTGGAGGATCATCTTTTCTTCCAGACCGAGCGCCTCGATCTTCTTCTCGATCTCTTCGCGAAGGGAACCGTCCCCGTAAACATGCCAGCGGAACGGGAACCCTCGCTCCGCCAGAATCCGGCCGGTCTCAACGGCGATGTCGATGCCCTTGGCATATTCCAGCCGGCCGACGGTTACAAGCTCATACACATCAGGCGTTTTTTCTGTCTCGATAGACTCCTCTGCTTTTTGACGAACCTCATCCGCGGAAACCAGATTGTGAATGACGATGGTTTTCCCTTCAAATGCAGGGTATCTGTCCAGAATGGCATCTCGACACTTCTCTGTGATCGTGACCAGTTTATCGAACTTCGCGTAATATGCCGCTTCTTTATCTGCGTGCCGGGTCTTGGAAATGTCCGTGTGGATCCAACCGATCTTTCGGTCGGCGTCCACCTTGTCGATCACATAGAAGTCGGTGAATCCTTCCAGATAGCCGATGGCGGCATCGTAGCGCTTCTTAAGCTTCGGAACATGTTTCTTTACAATATCCCAACTGAATTTCGGCGGAAGATTCAGCTTTTGGCCAAGCTTGGAGCGAACCGTCATCCAGAGGCGGGCGGCCGCAGCCGGCAGACTGCGTTTGGCCGCCTCCTTCAGATGATAGCGGATTTCCAGAATCATTCCCCGCGTGACGGGGTCTGACTCAAGAACATTCACCCAATCCGGCAGCTGACTCTGCAAAACGCCTCCTGCTTCAAACAGCAACAGATCCACCTGCACGCGGGCGGGATCCAGCGCGTTCAGCAAGGACACGAGACTTCGTTCCGCGCCGCCCATGCGCAGGGTAGGGATCACAAACAAAAGCCTTTTCATTCCTGCCGCGTCCTTTTTCGAATCAGTTTCGCGGGGTTTCCGGCAACAATGCTGTAAGGCTCCACGTCCCTGGTAACGACCGAGCCTGCACCGATCACGCTGCCGTCGCCCACGTGGACGCCGCCCAGGATGATCACCCGTGCGCCGATCCAGACGTCGTTGCCGATCACGATCGGCTTCGGTGCAGACGATTTCTGCCGCCACATGGGGACGGAGAGATCCGCCATCCCGTGGTTGCTCGTAAAAAACATGCAATCCGGTCCCATCATGACATCGTTCCCGATGGTAACGCAGGGGCTTATCAGCGCATTGACGCCCACGCCGGAGTTGTCTCCGATCTTCAGGTCGGAGGCAAACTGAGCTCCGCGCTCGATGTTCACATTCTTTCCGCAGACAGGCAGAATCAGCTTGCCGCAAAAGGCGCGCAGCTTTTTGCTGCCGAAGCTGAAATGCCCATCAGACAAGGGCATACGCTTGGCGACAAGCTGGTATAAAATTTTACCGAAGGTCTGCTTAAATGCCATCTTAGTTCCTCTCATAGAGTGAATAGATCTTTTTCAACATTCCGGAAACGTCAAAATCCATCTCCCGCAGCTGTTCGAGCGCGCGGCGTGTCCCGTCTCGTCTGCTTTGCGTCAACGGAGCAAGCCATTGTTCCACTTCCAGCGGAAGCGAGACGACCAAATCGGTGATTTTGGCGTCTTCCGGAATTCGGTCGGAGACGCAGCAGGGAAGCCCGTTCGCCTGCGCTTCCACCAGTGCCAGCGGCATGCCCTCGTAAAGCGAGGGAAAGGCAAACACGTCCATGGCGCTCATATACGTGCCGACTTCGGAAACATTTCCGGTCATGGTGACTTGCCTCTGCAGGCCAAGCGTCTGAATCTTTTCCATGAGCATGGGGCGGTCTGTGCCGTCTCCCAAAAGCAGAAGATGGGCCTGCGGCACTACACGCAGAAGCGGAGACATCAAATCCAGCAGAAAGCTCTGGTTTTTTACCGTTGCTAGGTGGCCGACGTGGCCGACCACGAAAGCGTCTCCCAGGTCCAGATGCTCCCGAATCTTTGCACGCGCGGAGGCATCAAAAGCGTAGGAATCAAGTTCGATGCCGTTATATATCAGTTTTCCTCTTTTGGAAAAAGCGGCTTTTCCGTACAGCCATTCTCCGGCGTCCCGTCCGCAGGCGACGAGATCCGTGGCGAAGGCCAAAATGACGCAGCGCATGGTTTTTTCATACATGCTTTTCAGGAAGCCACGCTTTTCGAAGCCGCGGATGCTGTGGGAATGAGAGATGCGAACCGGAACACCGCAGAGCTTGCCCGCCAGCATGGCCCAGCCGGAACTGAACATGGTGTGGGCATGGATCACGTCGTAGCGTTCCGTACGGATCAAGCGCAGCAAGGCGCGATAATAACGACGGTAACCCATAGACGGGCTGTCCAGATGAATCACACGGCAGCCTGCGGCTTCCACGTCGGCTTCATAGGAGCCGATGTCTTGCCCAAAGACCAGATAGTGAATCTCAAACTTTTCGCGGTCAGCGAAAACGCCGATGTCGCGCGCGACGCGCTCCGCCCCGCCCACATACAGCTTCCCGGAGATAATCAATACTTTCTTCATTTCAGCCCTTTTACATGACGACTGCTGACGCAGAAACGAGCTGCGCCTTAAGCTTCTTTGGAGTCAAAATACCGGATCACTTTTGCGGGAATGCCTGCCACAACACAGTTAGCGGGCACATCCTTCACGATCACCGCATTCGCGCCGACAATCACATTGCTGCCGATCTTGACGTCGCCGACGATCTTGGCGCCCACGCCAAATTCAACATTATCTCCGATAACGGCGCCATCTGTATGTTCGGTCAGCTTTTTCCCGAAGACGACTCCGGGTTTCAAGGAACAATCAGCTCCCAGCTTTGTGTTGCTGGTCACAATGATATATCCATAGTGCGCAATCGTGAGTCCCGGACCGATTTGCGCCCGATAGGAAATGTCAAAGCTGAATTTATACCCCAGGTGTTTATATCTCAAGCGTGACACCAAAAACATGAGGAAGAATAATTTCCCTTTCAAATGGAAAAACCTGGTTATACGTAACCATACAGTAAAGCGAAATCCGGGCTCAAATAGGTATCTTGAAAAAAACGCCCGATACGGATGTCCACCGGTCCATTTCATATCCCGACGTATAAACCTTTTGAGTTCTTTGAGAGTGCTTGGACCTGTCATTTGCTGTCTCCTTGATAATTCACATCCTGTAGTAGATTCGCATCACGTTCATCGCAGCGCGAAGACCAATTGCTGCAACACAGAGATGTACCGCTCGAACCTTCTTTTCATGATCGTATTTCAACAGCCATTTCAGATCCTTTATTCTGCGGTAGATTGATGGGTAACTGCTGAAACGATGCAATTCGTTTGCTAGCCCGAGAAGCATGGCATATTGATATGCCCAATATTCTAAATACAAGTCTTTTAGCGCGGGTATTTCAGACTGCTTTTCAACAAGCGCGATGCCGGTTTCAATGGCACTCAGTACATCCAGAACATTTTTCTCGCCGATAGAAGAAGTAATCGCACCCTCTCGGCCTCGGACCCTGATATAAAAAGCGTTTGAGTATACGTTGATACTCTTACAGAAAACCATGACATTTGCAGACCATTCAATATCTTCGCCGCTTGTCAAGTCATTTCGAAAGAACAAGTTATGCTGGAGAACAAAACCGCGACGGACAGCCTTAACATATGCAGCGCTAAAATATTGATTGGTGTAGATCAAATGTTGCAACACTTTGAATTTATCCGTGTATGAAAGATCAAGAGGATCTGGTTTTCTGGTTTTAATCACGCTGCCGTCAACTCGACAAAGTATGGTACCAAAACAAATCACATCTGTTTCGTTCTTGGCAGTATTAATCTGATCTGCCAGATCCGAAAGCGCTTCTGCTCCCGACCAATAGTCGTCGCTGTCCAAAAACAGAAGATAGTCGCCCGTTGCCTTCTCAATCCCCAGATTGCGGGCGCTGGAGCTGCCCCCGTTCTTTTTATGAAACACCTTCACCCGCGCATCTCGTGCCGCGTAGGCGTCGCAGATGGCGCCGCTGCCGTCCTTGGAGCCGTCGTCCACCAGAACAAGCTCGAAATCCTCAAAGGTTTGCGCGAGAACGCTGTCCACGCAGCGCGGCAGTTCTTTTTCGGTGTTGTAGATCGGGATGATGATGCTGAAAAGCGGGTTTTGGCTCATGCCTTTCTATCTCCTTTGAAGAACTTGCGGTTCCAGTAATGATACAGCGCACTGCCCGGAAGGCAGGTCGCCAGGGTCAGCGCCTTGTACGGGTTGTCGTGGAGCGCTTTTCCGAAGGGAACGCCTGCGAATTTCCTGTAGCAGTTGTACAAAACCCCTTTTTCGAGCCGGCGCTTGAGCGGGATTCTGGGGTGCATGTAGGTTTTGGAGTTGTACATGCCACCCAACGGATTCTGCAGGCGCATCTTGCGCCCGGCTTTCGTCAGACCGTCTTCCCGGTAGTCACAAAGATAGATCACTTTGTTGATATAGACGCCTTTCGATTCCAGTTCCATCCCGAAGAAAGCGGAGCCCTCTCCGATAAAGCGTTCACCCTCAAAAACAGGGAAGGGATGCCTACGAAACAGCTCTGCGCGGAAGGTGTCGCAGCAGTCTCTTCCCGTGACGCCGATCCGCGGCTCGCGAAGGGTATCCAGCGGGATGTTTTCATTTTTTACATAGCAAATGGGCTCGTTGACAGTATGTCCTTTCAGAAAGATGATCCTGCCGACCTGTGTATCCCCTTCATAGCGTTCCCACGCCCGCAGGATCAAAGAGACCGCTTCCGGGACAAAACGGTCGTCGCTGTCAAGAACAACGACATATTTTCCCTGAATGAGAGGGTGCGCCGCGTTCAGCGCTGTGTGCTTGCCACCGTTCTCTTTCTGCAGATAGTCAACCTGAATGTCGACCTGATCTGCACGGATTCGCTCAATCGCTTCAGGCGTGGCGTCTGTGCTCCCGTCGTCCACGACCAGCCACTGGAAATCCTTATCGGTCTGCACTTTCAGAGAGTCCCAGCATGCCTTGAGACAATCCGCACGATTATACGTCGGAGTAATGATCGTCAATGCCGGCATGTGGAGCGCTCCCTTCCTGCTATTTCAGCTTTCTGCTGCTGTTGGCTTTTCTCAGTTTGGCGCGTAGCTCGTCCGGCAGGATCGCGCTGGTCCTGAGCAGCGCGCGCTTGAGCGTCTGCTTTCCGCTTTCTCGGGCGCGATAATACTTCACGGCGGCGCTGATGTCCCGCTCACGGCGCAGAACCTCCATGGCCCCGTCGTGCAGCTCCCGGTCGTGGTAGCCGTCCATGTTTTGAGCCTGGAGCATCTCCTCCGGCGTGCCGGGCTCCAGACGGCGCAGCTTCAGGCGTCGGAGCGCTTCCTCGCCGCGTTCCGTGAGCGCAAACACGGCGGACACCCCGTCGCTGTTCTGCTGGTACCGGCGGCCCCAGTAGTCGCCGAGACGCAGATCCGCCAGAGATTCGGTCTTGCGCATCTCGCAGTCCATGCAGGCGTCGCCCAGCAGGACGTTTTCAAAGAATACCTGCCAAAAAAGCTCGGTCTCCCGTGCGCCGAAAAAGCTGCAGTCTCCCGCGTCGGCCCGGAGGCAGTAGCTGTGCCAGTCGTTTTTCTTGTATCGGAACAGCACCCGGTCAAAACGCTCCGTGTGCAGCTTTTGCTTCATCCGTTCACACTGGCGCTCCCAGAGCAAATAGCTGGGCACGCCGTGGCAGAAGATCTCTGCCAGCAGCAGCTTGTCCCGCACGCCCAGCTTCTGCGCCGCCCGGGCGAGACCGGCGATCTGGCAGGGGGTGCCGAAGACGGCGACATGCTCTCCGCCTTTTGCCATCGCCAAAGCCTGCCGCAGCGCGGTAGCGTCGCTCTGCAGATATTTGGAACCGTCCAGAGCCGGAAGTTCCTCCAGAGCTGAGATCAGGCGGTGCTCCACCCGGTCGGTTTCCGTGTTGTAGACTACGCCACAAACGCTCCAGCCCTGGCGCAGGCAGTCTGCCGCCAGCTCATGGGCGATGCCGCCAGAGGAGCACTGCCGCACGACTGCGTCGCTTTCGCTCTGCAGAGCATAGAGCGGGGACTCGCGCAGATCCTTGCCCCCCTCGACGGGGGAGAAACGCGGGCAAACCGAGCGGCAGAGCCCGCAGGAAACGCAGCGGTCTTCCCGGACGACGGCCTTGAAAAAGCCGGCCTCATCCAACGAAAGCTCAATTGCGGCTTTCGGGCAAAGCGCCGCGCAGGCCCCGCAGCCGGAGCAGGCGGTATTCGTTTGTTCTCCGATGTGGTTCATAGGCGTTCGGCCTGAAACTTCTCCAGCGCGCCGCGCAGATAGGCGCCGCTGCGCTCCGCCATGGCGGCGATGCGGGCGTCCGTCTGTGCATAGTCGATCGGGCTGGACAGCACCCGCTCCAGTTCTGGCACCGTGATAGATTCCAGTCTGCGATCTGCCATGCCGGTCTCTTCCAGCAGAGAGCGCAGCTTGAACGCATTGATGTTCTCTCGGATGAACACCGCGACGTTGCAGTGATTTTTCATGGCGACCACGCTGCCGTGGAAGGTGTCCGTCACGACGCATCTGGCGCCGCCGAAGAGGGCATACCAGGACTCCGCGTCGCAGACCACGTTTTCGTCGCACCAACCGTGGTAGGTGCCCAGAGACACCGTTTTCAGCCCGTGCATTTTCGCGTAAGCTTTCAAAGCCGCGATCTCTGCAGGGTCCGTCATATGACTGTCGTAGGCGTAAACCAGCAGGTAATCTTCCTTGATGGCAGAATGTGTGCCGCGGAAGCCGTGTCCGTCATACAGCAGCACGGGGTCGCAGACCAGGGGGGCTTCCCGCCCGGTGAGTTCACGGATCATCTCCTGGGTATGCACGTCCCGGGAGGAGAGGAATTCCATCTTCTGCAGACCCTCCCGCACCAGATCATAGCAGTGATATTCTTTCAGCAGTTCGATCGTCGTGCGGCCAAAGGCGGGGGCGTAGGCAATTTTGGGCCAGCGTTCGATCCCGTGGCCGTACATCATGCGGTTGCAGCCCACGTCGATACTGAAGACCTCGTCGCTGCCGATCACGATCGCATCGCAGTCGTGGTCGTCGAAGAGCGCATAGGTATATCGCTTCATCCCGGCCTGCAGGGCGCGGACTTTCCGCACATTGAACAGAGTCAGCCCAGGACCTTTTTCTACCAGATAATGCTTCAAATAGTAGGGGACGGCCTTCAGAGAAGCGCTGTTCTTCTCCTTTTCGCCTTTCAAAAAGTCAAAATTCTTTTCATAGGTCAGCACGATCGCCTGATGACCCAGGTCTTCCAGATAGCGTACCATGGCGGACAGCTGCAGCTGCGCGCCCATGTTGTATACGTTATAATGCGTGAGAACGCCAATTTTCATCTTATTCTCCCAGCAAGACAGATTTCAGCTCGTTTTGGACAGCGCTGACCGTATAGGGCTGCGCTTTCCGGCATCCCGCCTCGCCCATGCGCCGGGAAAGCGCAGGGTCCTGATAGAGACGGAAAATCCGGTCCGCGAAGGCGGCGGCGTCCTCCGGCTGCAGCAGATAGCCCGTCGCGCCGTCCTCCACCAGCTCCGCGTTGCCGCGGTTGACGGAAGCCACCACCGGCTTTTTGCACAGCATCGCCTCCACAATGTTCAGCGGGAGCCCCTCCCGCTTGCTGCAGGAGACGACCGCGTCCGCTGCGGGGACAAGCTTTTCCAGATCCGTCCGGTAGCCGAGGAGCTGCACGACGTCCCGGAGACCTTTTTTGGCGATCTGGTCGCGCAGCGCCTGCTCCTTGGGGCCGTTGCCCGCCAGCAGCACCTTGAGATTCGGGATCCTGTCTTTCAGCAGCGCGGCGGCGTCAATCAGCGTTTTCTGATTCTTGTTCTCGTTCAGCTCGCCTGTGCAGATGACGACGAAGTCATTCTCGTCAAGACCCTCGCAGCGGCGCATAGCTGCCTGCTCCTCCGGCGTCGCGGGGCGATAGCGATCCTCACGTACCCCAATGCCGTGAATGCGGGTGACTTTGCCGGGAAACTGCTTTTTTGCCAGCTGAGCATCTTCTTCGTTGATGGTGACGACTGTGTCGCAGAGCCGCGCCATCTTTTTCTCCAGGGGGTAGAAGAGGGTCCAATTCTTCTTCGATGCGCCCTTGTAAAAGTGAAAGCCGTGTGCGATATAAATCACGCGGGCGCCGTTCTTGCGGCACTTCCGCGCGGCGAGGCGCGCCAGGATCCCGCCCACCGGCGTGTTGCAGACGATGAGATCATAGCGTTCCTGCTTGATCAGCGCCTTCAGCCTGCGATAGGCAATAAGGTTCCGCGGATCGTAGGGAGAACGTTTAAACGGGATCTCGATTTGACGGTCGGCATTTTTTAGCTGGAGACCGTTTTTGACGGCCAGGTTGTCATGTGCCGCCACATGGATCTCATGCCCCTGCTCCTGCAGCATCTGCAGATGCGGGAGATGAAACTGGCATATATGGCTGAGCATTGTGGCAACGTAAAGAATCTTCATGGTTGTCTCTCTCAGATTAGAAGCATTTTGCGCGATGTGAAAAAGCGGTTCAGCCAGAAACGGAAGTCTTTTTCCTGCCACCGTTTTCCGGCTATAACCCATAGTCATACAAAGTAATTATATCACTTCTATAGAATAATGTCCATATGAATAATGCCAATAAATTATTAGCCAAGAAAGAGAATCTCTTTACATGTTTATCTGCTACTTGCGTTCTTTGCCTGTTTTGTGGTAAAGTAATCATAGAAAATTATTGTTCTGTTTTCCAGCGAACAACATAACGCGGAACAGCAGCCGGAACCCGGGCGACAGCATTGCGGCTGGTTGGGAAAGGTGATGTCATGTACGGACAGGAAAGAAAACGAAATGTAGTTTTGGACATTGCCAAGGGGATTGGTATCCTGTTGGTGGTACTGGGCCATTGTCCGCAGGTCTGGATTCCGGTGAAGCAATGGATCTTCTCCTTCCACGTGCCGCTGTTTTTCCTCATCGCGGGGATGGTGTGGGACAGAACTTCCCATAAGGAGAGCGGCTTTCTGAACGGCTCTTTTCTGGCGAAAAAAGCGCTGAGGCTGCTGGTTCCCTGCTTTCTGTGGGGACTGGTGTATTTGCTGGCGCGCGCCATCGTGTCCAGTTCCTTCAAGTTGGAGAGCCTGGCGTATCTGCTGTTCAACAGCCAGCGCAGCATCTCCAAGGCCGGAAGCATGACGGCGCTTTGGTTTCTGTCCTGCATGTTTGTGGCGGTATGCCTGTTTGAGGGGATTCAGTACTTCGTTGAAAAAACGAAGCACCGCAATTGGATCCTTCTGGGTCTGAGTCTGGTTTTTGCCGCCCTGGGGCTCTTCCTGCCCAGGCTTCCCCTCGGGTATCCCTGGAACGTGGACATCGCCATGCTGGCACTCGCGCTGATGCTCTGGGGCTCTCTGGCGAAGGAGACCTTTGAAAAGCTTCAGGACAGGCAATGGCTCTGTCTGCTGATCAGCGTCCTGGCCTTCGCGGTTATGGCGCTTACGTATCGGCTGAATGTGTCGGAGCTCCCCAACAAATATGTGGATATTTCGGGCAGGCTTTTCGGAAACCTTGCGCTGTTTCTGCTGGATGCGCTGTGCGGAAGCGTTTGCGTTCTCGCGTTTTCCGCGTTTTTGAACGGCTTGCCTCTGATTTCACAGCTGCTGAGCAGGCTGGGAAGAGACACGATCCCCATTCTGATTTTCCACAAGCCGGTGGTTCTGGCGCTGGGGACGGTGTTCGGGAAAATGGGCGTTTCGGACACGACGGCCGTTCTCATCGAGTTCCTGCTGGCGGTCGTAATCAGCGAAGGGGTCTACGTTCTGACGGCCCCGCTGCTCCCGTTCCTGTATGGTGAAAGCAGGCTCGATCGCAATGATTACGCGCGGGGAATGACGCGTTACAGATGAAAGGAGATCGGCGCAAAAACGACTCGGCGATAATCCTGGATTTTAAATGCTCTGATACATGAAAAACACAGCTGCTTCGACTTTTGCCGAGGCAGCTGTGCTTTTTCACAGTTACAGAACATAGTGTATTATTTTTTCGCGCGCTTTTTTAGTGTTTCAATCAACTCTTCCGAATACTCTCCAAATAGCGGACCATTACAATACTGAGGGAAAATCGGCCCTGGCCAGAATACATTATATTCAATCATTATGGGAGTTCCATTTTTGTCAACAGTTATGTCTGAGCCGACTAAATCAAAATGATGAAGGCCATTATGGATTTCCATGCCCATTTGGATCACTTTGTCAAAATTGGGTATTTGGAGTTTGCATTCTCCTCCCATCAGTTTACTTCGAGGTCTTTTAATCCCGTCCGCATCGAAATATGAAGAATTGATTATCCCTTCGCGCGAAACCGAACTTGCCTGTATGAGTTCTTTCCCATTTGCAAAGCTAACATCTGTAATTGACCCAGGAGTACCAAATCTGACGATGGAATGCAAATATTTAATCTTTCCATTCAAACGCAAAGTCATTACTCGAATCGGGTTTATAGAGCTTTTGTTCAGACTTCCTAAAGAATCATGTTGCACAAGGACTTCCTGGATAACAAAATTTGATGAGTAAGACTCAAGTTTTTTCTTCAGATCGACTTCATTTGTGTCCCAGATTTCAATTCCGCGCCCTTCCATCCCATCTGATGGCTTTACAATTACTCTCTTTTCCTCGAGGAGTATTCTCTCCATGACTTTAGGTGAAACAATCTTGTAGTCACCATCATAAAACTGCCCATCAATCCTTAACCCAATCATACGAGGCTTGTTGATTTCCGGGAAAAATCTGGGATAATAAGCCTTTTCATCCCATGCAGCTAACAGATTCTGCTGGTTCAGTCTGTGAATAATCTCCGTTCCGTAAATGTCTGTGGGTACATAAAATGGATCAAATCCATTGATCGTCTTGTAAAGGCAATGCCAATCAACATTCCCCCTGAAACCAAGTCCGCCCCATACTTTTTCGATCTCTTTTTTCTCATCGGAAGTGATGTGCGACTGAGTCGAATGACATTTTAAACTATCCCGTGCTATTCTGTTCTGATAGTTTCTCAGATGCGTGTTCTGAATCCAAATCATCACACAGCGCTCAAAATGCATGATCTTAGACATAATCATTCTCTCCTGCTCAGAATACAGAATCTCCTTACCAGCTCCAGCTCTTCTTCCGTTCTCGTCTCAGCAGTCTGTTGGGCTCCATGCTCTTTTGCTCAATGCCTGCCGCCAGTTCCGCCACGCCGTTCAAAGGATTCAGTGGCTTCTTTCTACCAGCGCAAACATCGCAATGACAGACGTTTTCGTAATGCTCCGGTTCGGTGTAGGTGGTCAAGACGCCTTCAAAGTTTCGCAGAACCACCTTTCTAGGCGTCTGGCTGATTAGGTATTGTGGCATCACCGGGATCTTTCCTCCGCCGCCAGGCGCATCGACAACAAAGGTGGGGATACAAAACCCGGAAGTATGACCGCGCAGCGCCTCCATGATTTCTATGCCTTTGGACACCGGCGTTCTGAAATGGCTCAGCCCAAGACTGGGATCGCATACATAAATGTAATACGGACGGATTCTTGCCTTGACCAGCGCGTTCACTAGATCTTTCATGACGTAGACGCAGTCGTTGACGCCGGCCAGGAGAACGCTCTGATTGCCCACGGGGATCCCGGCGTCTACCATCATTTCGCAGGCTTTGACTGCTTCCGGCGTCAGCTCTTTCGGATGATTGAACTGAACGTTGAACCAGATTGGATGATACTTCTTGATCATCGCGCACAGCTCTGGGGTAATGCGCTGCGGGCACACCACGGGAGTACGGGAGCCGAAGCGAATGACTTCGACATGAGGAATGGATCTCAGTTCGGAGAAAACCCACTCCAGTTGATCATCAGAAAGCATCAGGGGGTCTCCGCCGGATACAAGAACATCCCGCACCTCCGGATGGTTCCGGACATATTCGATCCCCCTTAAGACCTGCTCTTTCGGAACGTTCGAATCGTGCTGTCCGGTAAAGCGCCTCCTAGTACAATGACGGCAATACATGGCGCACTGATCGGTAACTAGAAGAAGCGCGCGATCCGGATATCTGTGAATCAAGCCCGGGACAGGGCTATATTCATCTTCCGCAAGAGGATCGGCATCCTCATAAGGTGCAAAATACAGCTCCTTATCTGTGGGAATCGCCTGTTTGCGGATCGGATCATGAGGATCGTCCAGATCAATCAGCGAAAGGTAATAGGGGGTGGCTGCCATACGCAGGCGGCCCAGAGTGACCCGGATTCCGTCGCGTTCATCGTCCGTCAAGGCCAGGCCGTACTTGTCCAAATCCTCGATCGTCGTCGCTCTGTTCGCAACCTGCCAATGCCAATCATTCCATTGTATTTCCGGGATGTCGGAAAACAATCCGTTTTTCGTTTTCATGCTTTATTCACAGCCTTCCAGAACAGTATCTCCTATAGCGGCAGATGCGAATGAATATCAAAATATAGACCTTCTAGGATCTCTCTCTTTTTCGTCTCGTTTCCATTGACCACATGGATCCCGAGCTTGTTGATCCTGGGATCCATACAGTCCATGATGTCTCGGTGCAATTGATCGGTTTTCCGCTTTTCCAGCGGTGTGCGCAGCATCAGGTCAAGAATCGCGCGATTGTTGAAAGGAACCGTGATATTGTTGGACAGCTTGTGTTCGCCGGACAGGGCTAATCCGCCCCATCCTCCGAAAACTATTTCCCATACGAAAAACTCGCTCCAGGGATAGTGCGTATCCTGTATTATACGCAAGAGCCCGGTTTCTTCCAAATACTGCTTAAATATTTTGTCTGTCCTGAGAGCGTTCCAACGGTCAAAGATGAAAATCTTATACATGCTGGTCAGCATTCGGGCCGTCATTGTAGCTGGCAGCTTGTCTTTGTTGTACTTGGTGTAACGGCTCGCCCTGGCCACTTCAGATACCCAGGACTTGACCTCGATATCGGAATGGAACTGCTCTGACAGGCAAATCCGCTTGCATACGTCGTTTTGATTGCCTTTTCCCAGGTATCCGTAATGACGCTCGATCAGCCTGTCTACCTCGTAAAAGTCATCGTGGTGGGAGACATCGGTGTCGATTTCGTAAATCTCATGCTGTAGGCCCAAAGTCTGGCATATCTTTTGCGCCGCATAGGAGTCTGTCGCCTCCCGGGGTAGGGAGATGTAACTGTAATACAAAAACCGGTCCTGCACGTCGGAGGCGCAAGCAAGAGTCGTCTTGCTGTCTGTGCCTCCCGTCAGTGAGATGGCTGGATGCGTCCATTTCCGAGCGATCAAGACCATGTTGTTGTGGAGGAGCTGAGCTGCTCTGCTCACAACGGATGCATAGTCCGGATCAACACAGTATTGCATCCGGGGATAGAAGCGCTCAAGCGTGACGGTTTTGTTTTCGATCCGTACTTCCGTATTGGGAAGGATTCGCTTGACCTCCGAATAGGGGGAGAGGTTATAGGGGAGATACAGACCGTACAGCTTGAAGGTCCTCGACTTTTTTAACGCAGTAATATAGGGATCCTCTGCCAGGCGGGTCAGGTCCGCGATCATCTGGGCGTGGGAGGAAAAATAGGTTTTGTCGTGAATGACGCCGTAATAGGCGCCCATCATGCCGGCGCAGTCACAAATGGCCGTGATACGGTTGCCCTCAATGATAAAATACGCAAAAATCCCTGTCAACTGGTCGAAAGTATCCCGATAGGCGGGAGTATTTCCATACGTTAATACAAGGCTCCGGAGGATGGCGCTTTCGTCATGCTCCATGGAAAAGGGGTTATACGCATGCCCGACGAGAACAAACAGCCCGCCTTCGCTTTCGTGGACATAGAAGGTCTCTTTCCTGCTGACATACAGGTAATACGAGCCCAGACGACTGACAGCCCACTTGTCCCGATCCAGGCCGATGTTCCTGCTGAAGATCTCTGCATCGTCTGTCAGCAGGTAGCCTCGAACATACAATTCGTCTTTCCAGTTTTTCACCAAAGAAATCTCCTGATACCAGTTCTGATTAAAATTTCAACACAGCTGCCGGGCTTGAATCCCTGCTGGCTTCAAGCTTTTCACAGTATCTTTTCCGGATCCCTTTCAGCATCAGCATCTGTTCCGAATAGAATTCGGCATCCCAGTTCCCCTCAATCAGGACTGGGCCTTTCTCCGTCACGGCGATATCCCAGGAAGTATACCTCATCTCCGGCGTGACGGCTGCCGCTTTCCTTGCCAAACCCTTAACCTCTTCCCACATCGGAATCAAAAAGCCGACGATCTGCTCGCCTGTCACTGGGTGGGCCACATACTCCTGAAAGCGATGATCGAATGCTTTTGTGAAAACTGCGCCGGAATCAATATCGACCAGGGCGCAGATGCCGCCCAAATGTACATTGTCTACCGGCTTGTTGTATCCCATACGGAACAGCGCCGTTTGAATTTCGGCCCGGCCGTTAATCCACAGAGTCACAACTTTGATCGTGTTGAGGGATCCGGGATGCAGCCGCTTAATTTGCTCACAGTTTTCGAGCCGTTCCTCGATAACGGAATTCTCATCAAGTTTTTCCCATTCGGCCTTGATGCGGTCTGAAGTGTAACAATCCGCGAAATACGCCCCTTCGCCGCCCCAGGAAAATGCACGCTTGATAAACAGCCTGGGGTGCTCCTTGGTGAACCTGACGAACGCATCAAAGCCTTCGCGGTAATCGAATTGATCCCGTTTCATCATATCGCCGTAGTAAAGATGGGTCAGCCGCTTATCACCGATCCGGTCCCGATACTCTTTGGGATTGTATCGATCAAAGAAGCGGAACATGTGTCTCCGGGTCATGAACGTCTTCTTTTCCGCGCGATTGAGAGCGTAGAAACGATACGCAAAGTACTCCGAGAACGATGTTCCGTACAGAAGATAATCTGTTACAGCGCGGATTTTCATACCCGTTTTTCCGGCGGGGAGTATCTCGCCAGCAAGGGTCTTATCCACTGTATAAGCATCAATTTTGTTTAACAGATTGAGGCAGCTCTTGATGTTCATAGATAGTACTTCAGATTCGGTAAGATGACTTGCCAAAGCCGCTCGCCATTCCCATCCCCCACAAAGCTGTTGTGCGGGGTGAGGATCACATTTTCCGCATCCCACAGGGGACTGGAAGCGGGGAGGGGCTCCTCCTCAAACACGTCCAGCACGGCGCCGCCCAAGCGGGGCAGAGCCGCTTCCAGCGCGGCCGTGTCCACTAGAGCGCCACGGGCCAGGTTCACCAGCACCGCGCCGGGCTTCATGCGGCCCAGCCGGGCAGCGTCCAGAATATGGAAGGTCGAGTTGTCCAGCCCCAGCGTCAGGATCACCACGTCCGCCTCCGGCAGATGCTCGTCCAGCGCCGACAAAGGAGCGATGGAGGCGAAGGCCGGGTTTTCCCGCACCGTGCGGTTCACGCCCAGCACCCGGCAGCCAAAGGCCGCAAAGCGCCTTGCGCACTCCGTCCCCACGTTGCCGCAGCCGAGAATCAGCACCGTTTTGCCGCAGAGCTCCAGAAGGCCCCGATGCTTTTCCCACTTGTGCCGCTTCTGGTTCTCAAAAAAGAAGCGGCTCTGTTTATAGAGCTGCAGCACGCCCGCCACGGCAAATTCCGCCATGGGGACGGAGTACACGCCCCGGGCGTTATGGACCTCGATGCCCTGCGCCTGCACGTAGCTCATGGGGACGCGGTCGAAACCCGCGCTGGTGAGCTGGATGTAGCGCAGATTGGGGAAGCTCTCGATGGGGTGATACAGGAACAGCCCGTTGCAGACGACGCCCTCGACCCAGGAGGGATCGCAGGGCAGCGGGTCCCGCTCCTGCTGCAGGAACAGGATCTCGTGACGCTTTTCCAGCTCCGGGAAGAAGTCCCGCGCGTTTTGCCAGGCCCCGGTGATCAGAAGACGCATTTCGGCTTTTCCTTCCGCGGCATGCCGCTGACCACGGCCTTCACCGCCTCGTCCAAATCCTTGCGGTTATCCGTAAAATAGCGGGTATGGGCGGCGCACTCTTTTTCCAGGGTCCGGATCTCTCTCACGCCGCGGAAGAAGATCTCCTCAATGGCGTTGAGGTCGCTGAACTGGTCCACGTTGCAGAAGGAGCGCGATAGGATCGCCATTCGACTGCCGAGCCTGTAGTGCTCACGAATGATCATCTCTGCGGGGACCAGACCGCGCCCAAGGCTCGCGATCCCGCCGAAACCATAAAACATCCCTGCCAGCTGCATCTTGCGGCACAGGCGCTCTACGGTCCCGTCGGTAAGGAGCTCGAACATAAAGCGTTTTCCATACCCGATGCTGAGATCGTTGATGCCGATGTGGATCTCGTCGATCCCGGGGATGGCAAGGATCTCGTCCAGCGCTTCAACAGCCTCCGGCGTTTCCAGCAGGAGCATGGTCCTGGCCCGCCCGTCAACGATCCGCAGAAAGCGCTTCACTTCCGCGACAGTCTTGAAAAACGGGAGCATGAGGATATCCGCGCCGGCACGGATGGCGGCTTCGATCTCTTCCTCGGAGGAGCAGTACGCGTCGGTCTTCTCGTGAATGGGGTTTACCCGTACCAAAAGCTCCGAGCGGGTCAGCACCTGCCGGAGCACAGCGATGTCCTGGATCGTATGGTGGTTTTGAACCGTGTCCAGATTGCCCTGTCTTTTGGCTTTGCCGATATACTCCATATCGACAAAGATGCGGTCGACTCCGTTTTCTTCCGCGATCAGAGCGACCTCCGGCCGGTTCGTAATATACATCAACTTGAGCGACATGGCGTTTTCAAGTCCTTTTCTGTATGATTCCGTTGGGTTGGATGCTGCTGCAGACTGGGGAGATGCGGAAGGGATTGCGCTGAGCCGCGCCGGGGCGCGGCGGCATGGCTCCCGAGCTTGGCGTTCCCTGCGGGGAGAAAATCAGTGGGGGTCGGAGTCCAGCGTTTTTCCCTTGTTGACATTGTCAGCCCTGGACAGGACCTTGAAAAAGGTGGTGAACAGGATCCTGCAGTCCAGAGAGAAGGAGACATGGTCTGCGTACCAGCAGTTCAGCTCGATGCGCTTGTGCCATTCCACGGCTTTGCGGCCGTTGATCTGGGCCCATCCCGTGATACCGGGAAGGACGTCGAACATGTGGAGCTGTTCTTTGCTGTATTTTTCAATGGGCCAGGGGTGGTAAGTCAAAGGCGGCCTGGGCCCGATGAGGGACATGTCGCCCTTGATGATGTTGAGCAGCTGGGGGAGCTCGTCAATGGAGGTGGCGCGCAGGATGCGGCCCACTTTTGTAACGCGCTCGTCCCCCTCCTCGGAATAGACGCCGGAGCCGGTATGCTCCGCGTTGCGAACCATGGAGCGGAACTTGTATATCCGGAATACCTTGCCCTTGTAGCC
Source organism: Oscillospiraceae bacterium (assembly GCA_017428565.1). Lineage (GTDB taxonomy): Bacteria > Bacillota > Clostridia > Oscillospirales > Oscillospiraceae > Limivicinus. The sequence continues at coordinate 6,783 of JAFRQP010000014.1, read as the reverse complement.
CAGCCGGTCCTGCGTGAAAATGACGGGATAACCGGAGCTCAGCAAAACTGCCAGCGCGGATAGGAGGATGATGGGGGACAAGAGGACAAGCGCGAGCACGGAGATCAGCAGATCCAGACAGCGCTTCACAACAGAAGAATAAAAGCTTCTTTTCGAAATCAATGAAATTCCCACCTGTTCCGAATTGTTCTTTTTGCCGCCGGCCTGGAACATCCGACGCTCCGGCAGCAGAGGAGACAATGAAAAGAGGAAACAGAAAATTGTTAAATGCTTCCAGCACGATATACACAATTACACAAATTATATATTACCAGATTTCGCAGAAAAAAGCAATCAGATATTTTTTTGTTAAGTTTCACCCTTCGTTCTCATGAGAGGGCGGCACGTTTTCACACGGCGCCGAAAAACCGAATACTGTCAAGCCCCTGGGGAATACGATAGCCACGGGGTGAAAAGATGATCGAAACGGCTTGGCTCTTGCTGCTGCAGAGCGTTTTCTGGATGCTGCGGATCGCGCCGGGAGGCTCCTTCCCGCGCCCGCTGAGCAAAAGCGAAGAGAGCGCGTGCCTCGCGCGCTGGGCTCAGGGGGACGTGGAGGCGCGCAACACGCTGGTGGAGCACAATCTGCGTCTGGTGGCCCATATCGTCAAGAAGTACTACGCCCAAACCGATGACGTGGAGGATCTGATCTCCATCGGGACCATCGGGCTCATCAAAGGGATCAACACCTACCGGCCGGAAAAGGGGGTAAAGCTCTCCTCTTATGTGAGCCGCTGCATCGAAAACGAGATCCTGATGGCCTTCCGCGGAGCCCGTAAGAGCGCGGGGGACCTGAGCCTGTCGGAGGCCCTGGACGTGGAAGAGGAGGGGGGCGGACTCTCCATTCTTGACGTGTTGGCCCAGGAGGACGATTTGGCGGAGCAGCTTGCCAGGGCTGAGAGCTGCAGACGCCTCCGCGGCGCGGTGCGGACGGCGCTGACGGAGCGGGAGGGGGAGCTCGTCCGTCTGCGCTATGGGCTGGACGGCGGCGAAGCGCTGACCCAACGACAGGTCGCGGAGCGATTTGGGATCAGCCGCAGTTACGTCTCCCGCATCGAAAAAAAGGCGCTGGAGAAGCTTCGTGCGGCGCTGGGGGAGGAGTATCGGACCTAGTGAGGCGCAGGTGGGGGACGGGAGCGGAAAAAGCTCTTGAATACCGGACAAAATGGTGCTATAATAAAACAAGTATGAAGAAGAAACCGGCGCTTTTGCGGGCTTGCGTTCCCGCGCGGGACCGAAAAAAGGAGGTGAGCGTCCTTGGATTGGAAAAAAGTCTGGTGGCTGATCACGATGGGGCTTTTGTGCCTTGCCTTGGTCGCCTGCATCTCCGCGCGCCTGGATGCCGTCACCAGGCATCCGGACAACATCAATCCGGACGCGGTGAAAACGGAAAGCTCTCCTCTCACGACGCCGACGCCGGAGCCCATCCAGGGCGAGTGGCCGGATATCGACATCACGCTTCCCCAGTATGCCATGGTGAACAGCAGCAAGCTGCTGGCTTCCTCCTATGTGCCGGACGTGTCCCAAATCGGCGGCAGCTATATGATGTTCGACACCGCTGCCCTGCCTTATCTGGAGGCGATGCTCCAGGATCTGCGGGATCACGGCTACGGCGTGTACGTGGGCGGCGCTTACCGCTCCTATTCCTATCAGAAGGAGCGCTTTGACGGCAAGTGCTATTCGATCGCCCTGGAAATGGGCATCGAGGGCAAGGAGATCTGGCTGCTGCCGGAGTATCAGCTGGCCGTGCAGGAGGCGAAGAAGTACACCATGGAGCCCGGCGCCAGCGAGCACCAGCTGGGCCTCGCGGTGGATCTCTACGACAAGCAGTATGTCGCGACCAATTACGACCACATGAACCAGCGCTTCTACGAGTATCTGGATTCTATCTGCGCGAACTACGGCTTCATCAAGCGCTATCCCACCCGCAAGCTGCTGCTGACCGGCTGGGATGAGCCCTGGCACTACCGCTACGTGGGCGTGGAAGCCGCCACCTTTATCATGAACAACAACATCTGCTACGAGGAGTTTTACGCGCACTACGTCCCGGACTTTGAATACTGACCCCAAAGAGGCGGCCGAGCGCTTTGGCCGCCTCTTTTTGCGGAAAGAATTCCAATATCTTGCAAAAAAAGCTTGCATTCAGCGCAAGATAGTGTTATACTCACACAGTAAGGATTATGGTTTTTGTGGAGAGTGGGTTGCGGCCCACTCTTTTTTCGAGACATTTTCTTGACAGAAGGAGATACGGATGAGCAAGATCACCGAGAAGGTTTTCGCCCTGGCCCGGCCCGTGGTGGAGAACGAGGGCTGTTCCCTGTGGGACGTGGATTATCTGCGGGAGGCCGGCACCTGGTACCTGCGGATCTATATTGACAAAGAGGGCGGCGTTTCCATCGACGACTGCGAGCGGATCAGCCGGGCCCTTGACCCGATCCTGGACGAGGCGGACCCCATTCCCGAGAGCTATGTGTTCGAGGTCGGCTCCGCGGGAGCGGAGCGGGAGCTGAAGCGTCCCTCGGATTTTGAGCAGTTTTTGGGCCACGAGGTGGAAGTGAAGCTCTACAAGCCGCTGAAGGGCAGAAAGACCTATGTTGGCACCCTTGCCGCTTATGAGGACGGGGCTGTCACCATTTCGGCGGCGGGGGAGGACCTTCGCTTTTCTGCGGAGGACACCGCGCAGGTGCGCCTGCACGTATCGTTTTGACAGAATACACAAGTTGCATGCATAGAATGGAGAGTTACAAATGAACGCAGATTTCTTTGAGGCCATTGAGGCGATCGAAAAGGAAAAGGGCATTCCCCGGACCTACATGTATGATAAGATCAAGCAGGCGATGCTGGCCGCTTTCCGCAAGGACAATCCGGAGTGCGAGGACAACGTGGCCATCGACCTTGACGAGGAAAAGTACCGCATCGAAATGTACGTCACCAAGACCGTGGTGGACGAGGTGGCCGATCCCAGCCATGAGATCAATCTGGAGGCTGCCAAGAAGATCAGCCGCCGGGCGAAGCTGGGCGATACGGTGAATATCCCGGTGGAGACCAAGAAGTTCGGCCGCATCGCGGCCCAGCAGGCCAAGCAGATCATCACCCAGGGCATCCGCGAGGCGGAGCGGGGCATCATCTATGAGGAATTCACCTCCAAGGAGCATGAGATCCTCACCGGTGTGGTCTCCCATATCGAGCCGCGCAACGGCAGCGTATCCATCCGCATCTCCTCCAACAGCGAGTTTACCGAGGCCATGCTCTCTGCCGGGGAGCGGATCAAGACCGAGGTTCTCAAGGAGGGCGACCGGATCAAGGTCTACGTGGTGGAAGTGCGCAACTCCGGCCGCGGGCCCCAGGTCCTCATCAGCCGGACCCACCCCGGCCTGGTGAAGCGCCTGTTCGAGCTGGAGGTGCCCGAGATCTTTGACGGCACCGTGGAGATCAAGTCCATCGCCCGCGAGGCCGGCAGCCGCACCAAGATGGCCGTCTGGTCCCAGGACCCCAACGTGGACCCCATCGGCTCCTGCGTGGGCCCCAAGGGCGGCCGCGTGGCCAGCATCGTCAACGAGCTGGGCGGCGAGAAGATCGACATCGTGAAGTACAGCGAGATCCCCGAGGAGTATATTGCCGCTGCCCTGTCTCCCTCCGAGGTGGTCAGCGTCACCATGCAGGAGGACGGGAAGAGCTGCCGGGTCATCGTGCCGGACAATCAGTTGTCCCTGGCCATCGGCAAGGAGGGCCAGAACGCCCGTCTGGCCGCCAAGCTCACCGGCTATAAGATCGATATCAAGCCCGCCAGCGAGGCGTGAGTGAAAGTTTTGAGTTTTGAGATTTGAGTTTTGAGAAGAAGCGAGCTTCTTCTGACGAAAGGTGGTGGCAGGGATGCCTGCGCAGAAGAAAATACCCATGCGGCAGTGTCTCGGCTGCCGCGAGATGAAGCCCAAGCGGGAGCTGATCCGTGTGGTCCGCTCGCCGGAGGGGGAGATCAGTCTGGATTTTCGGGGCAAGGCCAACGGGCGCGGCGCATATCTGTGCCCCAACGGAGAATGCCTGAAGAAAGCGGTGAAGAGCCGCGCGCTGGAGCGCGCGTTCAGCACCGCCATCCCGGCTGAGATTTACGATCGCCTGCGCGAGGAAATGGAGCGGGGCGAGTGAGAGAGAAAATGTTGGGACTTTTGGGGCTGATGCGGCGCGCAAGCGCCATCTCGCCCGGTGAGGACCAGGCTGCCGAGGCCGTCCGTGCCGGGAAGGGGAAGCTCCTGCTGCTGGCCTCCGACGTGTCGGACAACGCCCGCCGCAAGGCGGAGAATCTGGCCGCCGGGCGCAGCGTGGAGACGGTCCCGCTGCCCTTTGACCGGGAAACCCTGGGAGCTGCCCTGGGACTGGGGAGCTGCTCCGTGGCCGCGGTGACGGACCTTGGCTTTGCCGAGGCTTTTGCCGGGCTGCTGGCGGCCCAGTGGCCGGAGGATTACGGCCCTCTTGCTCAGAGGGTCCGGGAGCGCAGGGAGAAGGCAGCCAGGAGAAAGCTCCAAAAAGGAAGCAAGCGTGTAGGAACAAGGAGGAATGACGGATGAGTACTATGGTGAAATATCGCGTACATGAGGTGGCGAAGGACTTTGGCGTCGCGTCGAAGGTGATTTCCCAGATCCTGACGGATTATATCGCGCCGCCGAAGAACCATATGCAGGTTCTGGAGACGCCCGAACTGGACGTGATCTTTGAATATATGACCCAGCACAACCAGGTTGCAAGCCTGGAGGATGTTTTCAAGGTGTCGGCGCCTGAAAAGCCGGCGGAGAAGCCCGCCGAGCCCAAGGCGGCCGCCAAGCCCGCCCCGGCCCAGGGACAGGGCAAGGGCGCGGTGAAGCCCGCCCCGGCGGCCCAGCCTGCCGCCGCTCCCGCTCCGGCTCCCCAGCCCAAGCAGGAGAAGAAGGAGAAGCCCCATGTGCCCCGCCAGGTGGCGGAGAAGCGCGTGGTAGACACCAGAGGCGGCGCTGCGGTCAACATCGAGAAGTACAACGAGAAGTTTGAGGACATGGGCGACGCCAAGGTCGGCAGCAGCAACATGCGCCGCGGCAACAAGGAGAAGATCCAGCAGAAGTCCAAGCAGCGCGGCGGACAGCAGCCCTCCAGCAAACGCCGCCAGGAGGAGCGGGACAAGATGCAGCGTCTGCAGCTGGAGATCGCCCGCAAGCAGCAGCTCAAGGTGGAGATCCCCGAGGAGATCGCCGTGGGCGAGCTGGCCGTCCGGATGAAGAAGTCCGCGGCGGAGGTCATCAAGCAGCTCATGAAGCTGGGCGTCTTTGCCTCCGTGTCCGAGATCATCGACTATGATACCGCGGCCCTGGTTGCCATGGAACTGGGCTGCAAGGTGGAGAAGGAAGTCATCGTCACCGTGGAAGAGCGGCTGATCGACGACCATGAGGATAAGCCGGAGGATCTGGTTCCCCGGGCGCCCGTAGTGGTGGTCATGGGCCACGTGGACCACGGCAAGACCTCTCTGCTGGACTATATCCGTCATGCCAACGTGGTCTCCGGCGAGGCCGGCGGCATCACCCAGCATATCGGCGCCTACACCGTGGAGATCAACGGCAGCCCCATCACCTTCCTGGACACCCCGGGCCACGAGGCCTTTACCTCCATGCGCGCCCGCGGCGCCATGGTGACGGATATCGCCATCCTGGTGGTCGCCGCGGACGACGGCATCATGCCCCAGACCGTGGAGAGCATCAACCACGCCAAGGCAGCCGGCATCCCGGTGGTGGTGGCCATCAACAAGATGGACACCGTCGGCGCCAATCCCGAGCGCATCAAGCAGCAGCTGACCGAGTACGACCTGGTCAGCGAGGAGTGGGGCGGCGACACGATCATCTGCCCGATCTCCGCGAAGACCGGCATGGGCATCGAAAACCTGCTGGAGAACCTGGTCGTCCTGGCCGAGGTGCAGGAGCTGCGCGCCAATCCCAACCGCGCCGCGAAGGGCACCGTCATCGAAGCGCGTCTCGACAAGGGCCGCGGCCCGATCATGACCGTCCTCGTGCAGAACGGCACCCTGCGTACCGGCGACATCATCATCGCCGGCACCGCCGTGGGCCGTGTGCGCACGATGATCAACGACAAGGGACAGCGCGTCAGCGAGGCCGGTCCCTCCACTCCGGTGGAGATCTCCGGCATGAGCGAGGTCCCCAGCGCGGGCGATACCTTCAACGCCGTCAATGACGAGCGCATGGCCCGCGAGCTCGCGGAGGAGCGCCGCGTCGCCGCGCAGAACCAGACCCTCGGCACGTCGAAGAAGGTCAGTCTGGAGGATCTGTTCAGCCAGATCAAGTCCGGCGAGATGAAGACGCTGAACCTGATCGTCAAGGCGGACGTCCAGGGCTCGGCCGAAGCGGTCAAGAGCTCGCTGGAGAAGATCTCCAACGACGAGGTGCGCGTCAAGGTCATCCACAGCGCCGTCGGCGCGATCAACGAGAGCGACGTGATGCTGGCCGCCACCTCCGGCGCCATCATCGTCGGCTTCAATGTGCGCCCGGACAACGCCGCGCGCGACAGCGCCGCCCGCAGCAAGGTCGACATGCGCATGTACCGCGTCATCTATGACTGCATCGAGGAGATCGAGGCGGCCATGAAGGGCATGCTCGCGCCGAAGTTCAAGGAAGTCGTCATCGGCCACGCCGAGGTGCGCAAGACCTACAAGGTCTCCAAGGTCGGCACGGTCTGCGGCTGCTACTGCACGGACGGCAAGATCCAGCG
>JAFRQP010000013.1 GCA_017428565.1 Oscillospiraceae bacterium | reverse complement strand
TCCTACTACTTTCTGTGCCATGGTAGCACCTCTTTCTTATTAATGTTTGATGAGTTCGACCTGGTCCAGCTCCAGATCCACAGGAGTTTCGCGGCCGAACATGGAGACGACGACGCGGACCCGGTTCTTCTCGGGCTCCAGCTCGTCCACCGTGCCGAGGAAGCCGGACAGAGGTCCGTCAATGACCTTGACCTCGTCGCCCACGGCATAGCCTACCACGATCTCGCGGCGTTCCACGCCCAGATCGTAAATTTCCTGCTCCGTCAGGGGGATGGCCTTGCCATCGCTGCCCACGAAGCCCGTTGCCCCGCGCACATTGTGGACCAGATGCCAGCTTTCGTCCGTCAGGATCATCTTCACCAGCACATAGCCGGGGAACACCTTCCGCTCGAAGGTCTTCTCTCCGTTGTCGGTGAACTCGGTGACGGTCTCCATGGGAATGTTCACTTCCCGGATCAGGTCGGTCATTTTGCGGTTTTCCGCGGCCTTCATCACAGCCGCGGCAACGGCGTTTTCATAACCGGAGTACGTGTGCACCACGTACCATTTTGCTTCTTCAGCCATGTCTCATCAACCTGCCAGATTGAAGAGCAGGGACACCGCGAGACTCGCGATCGTGTCCGCGCCCCAGAGAACCAGCGCCGAGACCAGCATGAACGCCACGGAGACGACAGAGTTCTTGACCAGAGCCTTGGGGGTAGGCCAAACGACCTTCTTCAGCTCGCTCCTCATCTCGCGGAACCACTTCCCGATCCTCTTGAAGAAACCGGGCTTGGATTCGTCCTTCTTCACGGCGGTGACGGCCTTGGCGGGTGCGCCCTGAACTTTCTTTTCTTCAGCCATTTTCACGCGTCCTTTCTGAAGTTACTTGGTCTCTACGTGCTTGGTATGCTTCCGGCAGAAGGGGCAGTACTTGCTCCGCTCCAAACGGTCAGACGTATTCTTTTTGTTCTTGACCGTATTGTAGTTTCTCTGCTTGCATTCGTCGCAACGAAGGGTAATCTTTACTCTTGCGCCTGCAGCCATTTTTCGGCACCTCCTATTTTATTTACCCGCGCTCGGCGGGCATTGCCTCCCTGTATGGAACGCCGGGGAAACCCTGTGCGCGGCGAAAAAAGCGCGCAAAAAGAAACCTCTCGTCCGACAGGTAAACCGGATTATAGCACAGCCCATCCCCGCGGTCAAGCCTTTTTTGCGGGAATTTCAAGCTTTTTTCGGGACTTTGCCGGCCGCCTCGCAGCGCCCGGCGGAGAGACACAAGATGTAGTGGCGCGGGCCGCCCGAACGCGCAAAAAGCCTCCCGAACACAGTTCCGGGGGGCTTTTCGTATGGGACGCGGCCGCGCCTATTCGATCACATAGGGGACGGAGAAGACGTAGACGTTGCGGTAGGTCTCCATCCTGCGCATCAGGCGGTGGGTGGTGCTGTTGTGCAGGATCTTGGCGAAGGGGGAGGTCACCACCAGGCCGCCCATCATGACCACCAGCCGCTCGTTTTCCAGAGAGTCGGCCTCCTGCTTGATGTGCGAGAGCAGGATCTGGGTGGTGTTGCGCAGGGGCGTGACGTCATAGCGGTATTCGCAGTCCACCCCCAGGGCCTCGATCTGCGCCTTGATCTGCAGGGCGCGCTCCTCCGTGCTGCAGACGCTGTAGAGCTCCATGGCGGTAAAGCCGCAGCTCAGGGCGCAGTTGAGGGTCTTGATGAAGGAGCGGTTCAGAGACTGCACGGGGATGATCACCCGGGCGCTCTTGTCCCGGTTGATCTCCGCCGCTGCCTTCTCCACGGAGGAGACGGTCAGCTCCGCGCTGACCTTTTCGTAATGCCGCTTGATGCGGAGCATGATCAGGATGAACAGGGCGATCAGCAGCAGCGCGACCCACGCGCCGCGCATGAACTTCATGATCACGATGATGATCAGCACCGTGCCGGTCAGCACGCTGCCGAAGCCGTTGACCGCCGCCTTGAGCTTCCAGTGGGGGCCCTTCCGCTTGCGCCAGTGGGTAAACATGCCGAACTGGCTCAGGAAGAAGGAGATGAACACGCCGCTGGCGTAGAGCGGCAGCAGCAGGTGCTGGCTGCCCCGGAAAATGAACACCAGAACGGAGGCCATGCCGAAGAGGAACAGGATGCCGTTGGAGAAATTCAGCCGGGAGCCGCGGTTCACCAGCTGCTTGGGCAGATAGCCGTGGCTGGCGATCAGGCTCATCAGCAGGGGGAGGTCCGCAAAGGCGGTGTTGGCCGCCAGGGAGAGGATCACCACGGTCATGACCTGGGTGACGTAGAACATGGCGCTGCCCTGGCCGAAGACGGCGGCGGCCAGCAGGCTGACGGCAGTGGCGTCGTCGGAGGGCACGATCCTGTAGAGGGAGATCAGCAGGCTGACCCCGAAGAAGATGACGCACACGAAGCTGGCCATGGCCAGCAGCACCTTCTTGGCGTGGTTCGGGGCGGGCGCCTTGAAGTTGGGCACGCCGTTGGACACCGCCTCCACGCCGGTCAGCGCCGTGCAGCCGGAGGCGAAGGCCTTGAGGATCAGGAGAACCATGGCATCAGTGGCAAGCTCGGCGGAATTGGCGCTCATGACGGCCTGCTCGGCGGGCGTGACCAGGCCCAGCCTGTACTTGACGATGCCGGTGACGATCATCGTGAGCATGGTCAGGATGAAGAGGTAGGTCGGGATGCCGAACATCACCGAGGAATCCCGGATGCCGCGCAGATTGCCCCAGGTCAGCAGGCAGATGATCGCAAAGGCCAGGAGGGCCTTGTAGGGCAGCATGGAGGGGAAGGCGGAGGTGATGGCGGCGGCGCCGGCGCAGGAGCTGACCGCCACGGTCAGGATATAGTCCATGATCAGCGAGCCGCCGGCGATCAGGCCGATCTTTTCGCCCAGATTGTCCGAGGCCACGATGTACGCGCCGCCGCCCTCGGGATAGGCCTCGATGGTCTGCCGGTAGCAGAACACCAGGATGGCCAGCAGGCAGATGATCGCCGCCACGATGGGCAGAAAGACGCGGAAGGACGCCATGGCGAGCACCGGCACCAGCACCAGCAGGATCTCCTCTCCGGCGTAGCTGACGGAGGAGATCGCGTCGCTGGCAAAGATCGGGATGCCCCAGAGGACGTTGAATTTTTCCTCGCTCAGCTCGCTGTCCGCCAGCCGGCGTCCGAGGAAGAAGGCCAAGAGCTTGTCTTTCACAGAAGTTCCTCTCTTTCCGATTTGCGCAAAGGCAGCGCCGCAGAAAAACGCCGGCGGCGGGGAGCGTGCCGTCACGGCGATATGATAATATATCATTTTATCAGAAGGCGCGGCTTTGCGCAATAGATGATTTTCCCTCATCTCGGGCGAAATACCTCCCCCCTGTGCGGGAAGGCCGGGACGCGCCTTCCGGGGAAAACTTTCTTTGCTTCGTCAAAGAGCCTTGCAGGGGCGCGGGATGCGTGCTATACTGTCCTCGACAAGGAGATGTATCATGGATATTCAGGAAGCGCTTGCCTATATCGACGGGACCCAGTGGTTCGGCTCCAAGCCCGGCCTCAGCCGGACGGAGGCGCTGCTGGAGAAGCTGGGCCGGCCCCAGGACGGGCTGAAATTCGTCCACATCGCCGGCACCAACGGCAAGGGGAGCTGCGCGGCCATGCTGGCCTCCGTTCTCAGGGCCGCGGGCTATCGCACGGGGCTCTACACCTCCCCCTATCTCTTCCGCTTTCACGAGCGGATGCAGGTGAACGGGGAGCAGATTTCGGACGGGGAGCTGGCGGAGCTGGTGACCCGGCTCCGCCCCCTGGCCGAGGCTATGGCCGACCACCCCACGGAGTTTGAGCTCATCACCGCCGCGGCCCTGCGCTGGTTTGCCGACCGGCGCTGCGACATCGTGGTGCTGGAGGTGGGCCTGGGCGGCAGGCTGGACGCCACCAACGTCATCGCCGCCCCCGAGGCCGCCGTGCTCATGAACATCGGCCTGGACCATACCGCCGTGCTGGGGGACACCCTGGAGCAGATCGCCGCCGAAAAGGCCGGGATCCTCAAGCCCGGCTGCGAGGCGGTGGCCTATCAGCAGCGGGAGAGCGTGCTGGAGGTCTTCCGGCGGAAGGCCCGGGAGGTGGGCGCCGGCCTGCGCGTGGCGGACTTCTCCCGGCTGGAGCCGGAGTTTGACAGTCTGGAGGGGCAGAGCTTCCTGTATAAGGGCGAGCCCTACGCCCTGTCCCTGCTGGGGGAGCATCAGCTGCGCAACGCCGCCGTGGTGCTGGAGACGGTGGAGCTGCTGCGCGCCAGAGGCTGGCGCATCTCCCACGAGGCGGTGGAGTACGGGCTCTACGCCGCGGTCTGGCCGGCCCGCTTTGAGCGGGTGTCGGAGGAGCCGCCCTTCATCGTGGACGGGGGCCACAATCCCCAGTGCGCCGAGAGCGTGCGGGACAATCTTCTGCATTATTTCCCGGCAAGCCGCCGGGTGCTGCTGGTGGGCGTGCTGGCGGACAAGGACTACCCCGCCCTGTTCGATATTCTGAACCAGGCGGCGGACGAGTGGGTCTGCGTGACGCCGGCGAGTCCCCGGGCCCTGCCGGCCGCGGAGCTGGGGGCGTTCCTGGAACGCTTCGGCAAGCCCGTCACGGTCTGCGGCAGCATCCCCGAGGGGGTGGAGACCGCCCGGGAGCGAGCCGGCGAGGACGGCATGGCCTGCGCGGTGGGCTCGCTGTACATGGCGGGCGCGGTGCGCGCCTGCTTTGGGCTGACGTGACTTGCCTCCCCCTGCGGGGGAGGTGTCGTCCGCCGATCTCACGCGAGGCGGACGACGGAAGGGGTGTCCGATGACGAGAACCCCTATCGGCGCTTCGCGCCACTTCCCCCGGAGGGGGAAGCAAGAATCTATCGGCGCTTTGCGCCATTCCCCCCGGAGGGGGAGGCAGAAAAGGAGGCGGTGCCCTATGAGAGTGATGGCAATCGATTACGGCGACCAGCGGATCGGCCTTGCGGTCTCGGACCTGCTGGGGATGCTGGCGGGAGAGGCCTGGACCATGAACGAGTGGAACATGGAGCGGGCCAGTCTCCGCATCGCCGAGGAGGCGAAGAAGCGGGAGGTGGGCGCCCTGGTGCTGGGCCTGCCGAAGAACATGGACGGCACGGAGGGCCCCCGGGCGGAGAAAAGCCGGGAGTTCAAGGCCCTGCTGGAGCGGGACACGGGCCTGCCCGTGACGCTGTGGGACGAGCGGCGCAGCAGCGTCGAGGCTCACGCCATCCTCCACGCCGCCGGGAAAAAAGAGCGCCTCCACCGGAAAACCGTGGACGCCGTGGCCGCCAGTCTGATCCTGGAGGGCTATCTGGGCAGCGCGGGCCGGCGATAAATTGGTACGCAAATCTTCCATATACCAGCAAATAACAAAGAAAAGGAGAGAAAACCATGCACATTCTGTTTGAAGGAACCGAAGTCGGCGCGGTGGCGGCCGAGGCCGCCGGCGGCGCCAGAGATTCGATCTTTGACACCCTGAGCCAGCTGAAGATCGGCGAGATCTCGGTTTCCAGCATCCTGTCCGCGATTCTGACCCTGATTATCTGCTTCATCTTCATCAAGATCGTCACCGCCGCCGTCAACAAGGCCCTGGGCAAGTCCAAGAAGCTGGACGCCACCCTGCGGGGCTTCGTCACCTCCGCCATCAAGGCGGTGTTGTGGGTCCTGGCCCTCATCATCGTCACCAACGCCCTGGGCATCAACACCAGCGCCCTGGTGGCCCTGCTCAGCGTGGCAGGTCTTGCTCTGTCCCTGTCGGTGCAGAACATCCTGTCCAACCTCTTCTCCGGTCTGACCCTGCTGATCACCAAGCCCTTCACCGCCGGCGACTTCGTGGAGGTGGCGGGCAAGAGCGGCCTGATCAAGACCGTGGGCCTCTTCTACACCCAGATGGACACCCTGGACAACGTGGCCGTCTCCATCCCCAACAGCGACGTGACCGCCTCCTCCGTCAACAACTACAGCCGCGAGGAGCTGCGCCGCGTGGACCGCACCTTCACCACCTCCTATGAGAACACCACCGACCAGGTGAAGGCCGCCATCGCCGACGCCATCGCCAAGGACAGCCGCATCCTGCAGGATCCCGCGCCCTTCGTCCGCCTGCTGGACTACAAGGGCAGCACCGTGGAGTATGTGGTCCGCGTCTGGTGCAAGGGCCCGGATTACTGGAGCGTGTACTTCGACCTGAACGAGAACGTGCGGGAGAGCTTTGCCGCCCACGGCGTCAAGTTCAGCTACGAGCACGTCAACGTCCACATCGTGGAGAAGTGAAACCCGCAGCAACCGATTTTGTCTCAACAGGGGATATGCCTTGGCATATCCCCTGTTGCTTGTAGGGGACGCCGCCCTCGGCGTCCCGATTCCCTGCTTTTCCCGCCGATTCTACTTTGAGGGGCTGTCCTTTTTGCCAAAATGATCGTACAATACAGGCGAAAGGGGATGGATGCATGGATCTTGTGAAGATCGGCAGATACCTGGCTGCAAAGAGAAAAGCCCTGGGCCTTACGCAAAGGGAGCTGGCCGAGCGGCTTGGCATGAGCGACAAGTCCGTTTCCAAATGGGAGCGGGGCGTCTGCCTGCCGGATGTTTCGCTGTACGAGGAATACTGCGCCGTACTTGGCATCAGCCTTCACGAATTCCTGGCGGGGGAGGACCTGACCAAAGAGAACCTCGTCAAACAGGCGGAGGAGAATCTGATCCAGGTCGCTGCGGACAGCAAGACCCGCCAGAAAAGACTGAAGGCGGTGATCCTTGCCCTCGCCCTCACGGTTTTTCTTGTGACATTCCTGGGCGCCCTGCTTCTGTTCCGGGGAAAAGGACCGGTGAATTCTCTTGTCCCTCTGGATCGGGACAGTACGGAGATGAAAACCGCGGAGCTGCTCTCCGGCGTGGATGGAGCCTTCCTCTTCCGCTACCGGACGGACGATGCCTTTCGCCGCCTGACTGTGACGAGCTGCGAGTATCGCGCCGGGGAGGAGATCGACAGGGAAAACCATGTGATCTCCTATGAATCCGTCGGCTCCCCCGCCGAGGGCATGATCGCCGTGGTGCCGGATTTTGAGCGCTTCACGGTAAAGCTGGTGATCGCGGATCCCAGCGCCAGGTTTTCCACCATCCTTCCCATCCTGGAAGGAGTGGAGGACCGGGAATACTACGGCAGATCCGCCTCGCAGATCGAAACGGAAATCCCGATCTGCTTTGATGAGGAGCAGCTGATCCTGGTCCTGATCTATGATGATGACGTCATGCACGTTCTGAATCTTCGGGAATTTGCGGAAGGCAACATCCCCGTGGATAACGACGTCATGTACTTCTTCTCCGTCCGCTTCGAACAATAGCCGCAGACTCTCGACCGCTGACCCCACCGGCACAAAGCCTTCCTGCTCTCCCGCGTCCGCCGCCACGTCCCCGTTTCATTTTTTATGCAAAAAATTCCCAAGCCCTGTGCTTCGGGCTTTTTTGCGGCAGCGAAAACCTTCCAGCGCGAAAAACTCCCTTTGCGCACATACTTGCTTCGTGCCAATTTTGTGCGCGGAGGGAGATTTTTATGAAAAAAAGCATCTGTTCGGCCCTGGGCTGCCTGCTGCTGGCCGCGTTCTTTCCCATCGCCGCCTTCGCCCAGGAGCTGATCGTGGGCGGGCAGGCCGTCGGCATCCGCATCGAGACGGAGGGCGTGCTGGTCTCCGGTCTGGGCCGGGTGGAGACCGCGGAGGGCAGCCGCAGCCCGGCGGCGGACGCGGGGCTGCGGGAGGGCGACCGGATCCTGCAGGCGGACGGCCGGGAAGTACAGAGCGCGGCGGAGCTGATCGCGGCGGTGGGCGCGGCGGAGGGCCGGCCTCTGGTGCTCACCGTGGAGCGGGAGGATCTGACCCTGCTGCTGACGGTGCATCCCGCCCTCTCTCAAGAGGGCCAGTGGATGCTGGGACTCTGGCTGCGGGACGTGGTGACCGGCATCGGCACCGTCACCTTCTGCGACCCGGAGACCGGGGTCTACGGCGCCCTGGGCCACGGCATCAGCGACGAGACCAGCGGCTGCCGGGTGGACGTGGGCGCCGGCAGCATCACCGAGGCCCAGATCACCGGCGTCACCCCCGGCGCGCCGGGCAGCCCCGGGGCGCTGAACGGAGACTTTACCGGGGGCCGGGTGTTGGGCAGCGTGGAGCGCAACAGCGACTGCGGCATCTACGGCAGGGCGGCGGCGCCCCTGGGGGAGCGCACCGCGGAGGTGGGGGAGTTCCGCACCGGGCCCGCCGCCATCCTGACCACGGTGAACGGCCGGGAGCTGCGGGAGTTTGAGGTGCGCGTCACCCGCATCTACCGGGACGGCGCCGGAGAGCACGTGCTGCTCTCGGTGACGGATCCGGAGCTGCTGGCTCTCACCGGCGGCATCGTCCAGGGCATGAGCGGCAGCCCCATCCTGCAGGACGGGAAGCTGGTGGGCGCGGTGACCCATGTGTCTGTACCCACATGATACCCACAGGGAAAAAGCGTTTCCTCACACATACTAATCCTTGATAGAAAGCGGACTTGGAATTCTGAGCAAAAAATACGCCAGACGAGGCAGAGTCCGCAGAGCATAATGGACATATATGGTCAAGGGCTCCAACGAAGTATGGCACATTTTTTGCCAGAAGGACTGTCTGATTTTCTATTAAGGGTTAGTATATATACATAGTCACGAAAAGCGAGAATACGGAAAAAACAACAAGAGCACAGCGTCACGGCTGCGCTCTTGCTGTGTCTACGGAGGTGAAAATGACGGACACGCGCCCTCAGAGCGAGGGCTTTTCTTTTTACCGGATCCCAAAGCAGCTTGTCAAGGAGCGGGAATATCGCCCGCTGTCGCCTGCAGGGAAGCTCCTGTTCGGCTTGCTGCTCGACCGCGTGAGCTTGTCCGTCAAGAACGGCTGGCAGGACGGGGCGGGCCGGACCTATGTGTATTACGCCGTCGCAGAGATCTGCGAGGACTTCGGCTGCAGCCGCGTCACCGCCGGAAAGCTGCTTTCGGAGCTGGAGCGGATCGGCCTGATCGAGCGCAAGAAGCAAGGTCAGGGCAAGCCGGATCGGATTTATGTCCTGCAATTTTGCCCCCAAACTGGACTTCTAGACTTCCCAAAAGGAAACTTCTAGACTTCCGCTTTCCCGAAGTCTGGAGGTTAAAATCTTTTACATCAAGAAACCAAAAACTTAAGCCCTAATAAGACTGATAGAAAGAAACTGATAGAATTATACTGAGGGATCTATCCATCTATCTATCATTACTGCTAATCTCCGCGCCAAAAGCAGAAGTCTGAACGCTTAAATGTGTCTCATCGTGAGGCAAGATTTAGGAGTACATTGTGCTTTAGAAAAAGGCGTCGTATCTGGTACCTACGACGCCTTTACCTGAGATGCTATTTAATTTTCCATTGGATGAGGGCACTATCTGATTATTCCTCATCCGCTTTTGCCGCCTTATTCCCTAGGCAAATCTAAGAGGTTATCATGCGTGTAGTCATTCGGTGAAGATCGCACGTATTTTTCCCCTTGAGAACTTGTTGCCGGGATGAGATTAGGATATGGCCACCTTTTAACTTGGATAGTACCTGGGTTTTCTTTTAAGAAATCGTGAAGAACAGCTTTCTTAAAGAACCCCGGATTATTGCACCCCTCAATATAGATTGAGTCAATCTCCTCCAACTTTTGGGAATAATAGCAGCCTGACTGCATTCTAATTCTTGTAGCATACATAGTATGCTCCTTTCTGCTGAATACCCAGCGATGTATTTACAAACAGAAAAAGACCTGTCTTGTGTTTTCCAGAACTCAGAGATACAAGACATCGTGCTTGCAAGAATTAAAAAAACATGATACACTATAGACGCGTTTCGGAAGCGTAAAGTATCAGGTTTATCTGATCTTGCGTCACGCATAAGAACAGCATGTTGCGGGTACCAGCCGTGAGATGCTGTTCTTTTCTTTTTCTGGTTTGCACCATTACTTAAGATGTGCCTCGTCGACTATAACAATAAGCGTTCTTGTGTCTTCGTCAAACAAAGGAACAAACTGCTTAGCTTTTGATAAAAAGTCAATCCCCGATATGCGAGCCAGATACTTTGTGAAATCTTTTGCCCCTATCCTGACCCAATCATTTTTAGCTCTGTCTGCAAATTTGTACCGAGGAATTGCAGGAGGTTCGTTTGTTGCTTGCCGGATTCCTATTGCGCGGCGCTTTTCATCATACCCGACAACTACTTCGTCTGGGGCACCGAGCATGTCGATTGCGCCCTTGTTGAATGCAAGTCCAAGAGCGCTGAGAGTAACAATAGGGCTTCCGTTTTTGAGATATGTGAAGTCAAACAGAAAATCCAACTCTGGCACCTCCAAAATAATGTAAAATAACAACAACGCCGAAACAAGAGCGCGAAATGAACGAGAGAGGAACCCGGCAACCTATGATAAGCATTCAGTTTTTGAAGCATTTAGCAGGGCGAGAAAAGCGTTTCTCTACGCTTCGGTTGCATTATACCACAACAATCCTCCTATATCAAGCTTTTTCTCGATCATGTCTTTTTTGTGCATTAACTGCGCTTCTGCTTCCGCTTTTTTGATTGCGTTGTCAAGCGCTTACAATTGGCGGTTCTCTTGTTGCTGATTGAGCTGCAGCTGTGTTCTTCAACGATTCACGTAATGTGGTTCTTGTTTGTGTGCTTGAACCTAAAAGAGAGGAACGGTGCCAAATGCCGTACCACGCCCCTTTTCTTATGCAACAATTACGACACAGGTCGGGCAAGTATGGCATTTGTTAAACACAAGCGCCCCTGTTAGGGGATGACCCCTAAAACCCCACGCGACGCGATGAACGGAAGGCTGCCGGAGCGACCAGACACGCCAATATATACCGTTGACAATTAGCGCAATTATGCATATAATAATGCTAAGCGAGGAGGTGGCGAGATGCCGAATATTCGTCCTGTATCCGATCTGAGAAATCATTTCGCTGAGATCACGAAAGACGCTCAGCTCAGCGGTGAGCCGATCTTCCTGACCAAGAACGGAGTCGGCTCCATCGTTGTCATGAGCATGGAGAGCTATGAGCAGAACCGCTATGACAGCATGGTCTATGACAAGCTGCGCGAAGCTGAGTTGCAGGCGGCCAGCACGACGGAGCGTTTGAGCCATGCCGATGTTATGGCGAAAGCGCGTGCGTTTCTGAGCGGTGCGGAGGAGCAAAAGCGTGCATAAGATCGTTTATTTGCCGCTGGCGGAGAGCGACTTGATGGACGCGTTGGGCTACATTGCCTATACGCTGGACGCACCCAAAGCTGCCCACGATCTGCTGGCCGAGTTTGACGAGACGGTACAGCGCATCGCGGAGTTCCCCTACGCCTACGAACTCTATCGGACAGACCGCCCGATGAAAGACGAGATCCGCAAGGTGGCGGTCAAGAACTATGTGCTCTATTATGCCGTATTTCAAGATCGCGTGGAGATTCGCCGCTTTCTCTACGGCAAGCGAGACAGAAGCAGAATCGATGAAGAATAATGCAACACAGAAGATGAAACTGCCCGCCGTCCCCGTCCCGGACATGAGCAATCTCACAAAGGAGCAGTTGAAAGCAGAAATCGAGAAGGGCTTTGCTGACACTGCCGCCGGACGTGTAACGCCAGCCGCATCCGTGTTTGCCGAACTGCGGGAGAAAGACTTGCCGTAAACACAAAGTCCGTTTCACCGTGAAACGAATTTACAAGAGAATAGAGATCAACCGGAAACTTGTCTCACCGTGAGACAAGTTTCTTTTTTCATGTAGGTGTTATGAGAGAACGCAATCACTTTATCGGCCTATGGCTGAACGATGAGGAATACACCCATCTGCGGGAGCAATGCGAGATCACGGGCTTATCGGCCAGCGTACTGATCCGTCACGCCCTCGCCGGGGTGCAGCTTATGCAAAGGCCGCCCGGCGAATACGCTGCCCTGCTGCGGGCGCTGTCGGCCATCGGCAACAACGTCAACCAAATCGCCCATTGGGCAAACGCCAAAAAGCGCATCCAGGAAGCGGAGATCAGACAGGCGGTTCTGTTGGCAAACAAGGCGTGGAACCTGGTGAAAGAGACGCTGTAAATGTGTCTCACCGTGAGACACATTTATTCTGAAGGCTTTTTCACAATTTTTTTGGCGGTATTTAACACCAACTTTTGCAATCGTTATAAGCTCTTGCTATAATCCATAAAGATTGAAGGCTGTTGAGAAGATATTTTTCTTTCCCGTTTCCGCAACTTTTCCTCACAAACCGTTTCAATTAAAGTGAGGGACCTCAGAAGGGAGATAGAAACATGGACGATACAAAAATCGTTAATCTTTATTGGGCGCGCTCCGAGGATGCTATTTCAGAAACCGCAGCCAAATATGGCAAATACTGTCGTGCGATTTCGTTCAATATTCTGGCAAATGGTGACGATGCCGATGAATGTGTCAATGATACATATATGAAAGCGTGGAATTCCATGCCGTCGCATAGGCCAAGTCATCTTGCACCCTATCTTGCAAAGCTGACTCGTTGGTTATCCTTGAACCGGCTGCGTGAGGATAATAGTCTCAAACGAGGTGGCGGGGAGTTGCCTGCCGTGTTGGACGAGCTTGCCGAGACTTTGGACTCCGGCGTTGACACAGAAAAAGAACTTGAGATGAAAGAGCTAAACCGGGAGATACGGCGTTTGCTTGACACGCTGGACAAAACCGAGCGGGATGTGTTTCTCAGCCGATACTGGTATGTCGCTTCAATCTCAGAAATAGCGGAAAAGAGCGGATTTACGGAAAGTAAGATTAAATCCATGCTCCATCGGACTAGAAAGAAACTATTGAAACAGTTGAAGGAGGAAGGGCTATGCTGAATAGCGAAAAAACTATGTTCGCATTGAACGATGTGAGAGATGATCATATTGAAAGTGCTCGTTCCATGCTTGGATACAAGACTGAAAAAGGGAGACGACACTTGGGGAAGAAACGCATTGTTACCTTTGCCCTGGCTGCGGCGTTGATCCTGTCGCTTGGCCTTGTTGCCTATGCAATCAGTGTGCGAATCGTTTTCAAAGATGATCCTATTGTGGTTGATGGCGAGGAGTTCACCTCGGTTGGCTTTGAAGCACTGGACAAAGAGCCGGTCTATTTGGGCGTTTGGGAGTTGACAAATGTTCCGGAGGGCTTCTCTCTTGTCAAAAGCTATTACCGCGCAGGAGAAGGGGAAGCTCGTACAGATTTCCAGAATGCAGACGGTGATACTATCAGCCTAATCTATCAGAAAGCACATGGCATTGACGGCTATTTTGACAAACCCATTCTTACTCAAGAGAGTGTTATCGTAAACGGAAACGAGGGGCAACTCTATGTGGTAGATAACGGGTGGTCATATGTGTTTTGGACGGTTGCCGAGCGCGGAATTGGTTTCCAGCTCAGCGTAAAAGGCGATGGCTATGATCTGCTGTCGTTGGCCGAAGCTGTGCAGGAAACCGACAATTATCCTTCTATGGATAACGACACCTGTCAAGCACTCGAGGAGCTGGGCGATTGGAACCCCGCCCTCCCGGAAGGCTATACAGAGTTGATGTCGAACGGTGTTCCGGGAGACTATGCTTATCTGTGGCGAACCTATTCCAATGCCGGACATTATGAGATCCTGTTAAACTACGAAAAACCCATGAGCGACCTGGAGGGCTATGTATTTCACTATCGCAGTACAGATGCTGGATATGGTGTGATCTCCTATACACCCGTAGTTGTTAATGGGTGTGACGGCTGGCTGATGGAAAACGAGGACGGGACTCCTTTCCGCATTACATGGTTGGATGAAGATAACGGCCTAGTTTTTCAAATGACTACGAACGGCGTAGACAGCGAGACGCTTCTTGCCGCAGCCCAGGGAGTTACCAGGAAATAAAGAACATGGGTGACGAAGCAATTTGACTGAAGAACATATGAATGAAGAGAAAAAGTCCCTTTGGCTACCGTGTCCCAAGTGTGGTGCCAGGACAAAAATCAAGGTTTACGAGGACACCGTACTTCTGAATTTCCCCTTATACTGTACCAAGTGCAAAGAAGAAACCAAACTCGGCGTGTTAAAATTTAAGATTGTAGTTAGCGACGAGCCGGACGCTTAAAGCGCAGAGCCTGCTACTCCGTAAGTGGAGAAGCAGGCTCTTTCTATCATGAGTTGAGTATTAGTCCTTTGAAATAATACTCTTTTGTGGAGGGCTTCAGAATATGCACCATGACCAGTTGAATCACAACCGGAATACAGTCGCATTAACCGATATTATACCATTGAAATCCATGCATACAGAAGCGCTTTGCCAATCCAAACCGAAAAGATAATTGCGGCCGAAAAATCCGTTTCACGGTGAAACGGATTAGATGTGCAAGGCCAAAAATTTGCATTATCTGCAGTAACTGCTATAATTTTTTACAGGAAGCCCGGTATTTCTATAACCCAAAATAGTTTTTCGGGTTTCGGTGACCGATGGCGACAGATTTCGTAATATACATTTGAGAGCTCTTAGGACAAGGAGGATCAGCATGGAAGATGCAGCGATTGTTGATCTGTACTGGCAGCGTTCCGATCAGGCCATATCGGAAACGGATCGTAAGTACGGCAAGTATTGTCACACCATAGCGTACAATATTTGCGCAAATAACGAAGATGCGGAGGAATG
>JAFRQP010000105.1 GCA_017428565.1 Oscillospiraceae bacterium | reverse complement strand
GCAGCCGGAGACGCAGCACTTGCCCATGCCGCGGGCCACAACGGCCGCGTGGCTGGTCATGCCGCCGCGCACGGTCAGGATGCCCTGAGCGGCCTTCATGCCCTCGATATCCTCGGGGCTGGTCTCCAGACGGACCAGAACGACCTTTTCCTTGCGGGCAGCCCAGGCCTTGGCGTCCTCAGCGGAGAAGACGATCTTGCCGCAGGCGGCGCCGGGGGAGGCGCCCAGGCCCTTGCCGATAGGAGTGGCGGCCTTCAGCTTGCCGGCGTCGAACTGGGGGTGCAGCAGGGTGTCCAGGTTGCGCGGGTCGATCATCAGAACGGCCTGCTTCTCGTCGATCATGCCCTCGTCCACCAGGTCGCAGGCGATCTTCAGCGCGGCCTGCGCGGTGCGCTTGCCGCTGCGGCACTGCAGCATGTAGAGCTTGCCGTTCTCCACGGTGAACTCCATGTCCTGCATGTCGCGGTAGTGATCCTCCAGCTTGTTGCACACGTCGATGAACTCGGCGTAAGCCTCGGGGAACTTCTGCTCCATCTGGGAGATGGGCATCGGGGTGCGCACGCCGGCCACCACGTCCTCGCCCTGGGCGTTGGTGAGGAACTCGCCCATCAGCTTCTTCTCGCCGGTGGCGGGGTCGCGGGTGAAGGCGACGCCGGTGCCGGAGTTGTCGTTCAGGTTGCCGAAGACCATCGGCATGACGTTGACGGCGGTGCCCCAGGAGTAGGGGATGTCGTTGTCACGGCGATAGACGTTGGCGCGGGGGTTGTCCCAGGAGCGGAACACGGCGCGGATGGCTTCGTACAGCTGCACCTTCGGGTCGGAGGGGAAGTCCTCGCCGATCTGCTTCTTGTACTCGGCCTTGAACTGCTCGGCCAGCTCCTTCAGGTCGGCGGCGGTGAGCTCCACGTCGAAGGTCACGCCCTTGCGCTCCTTCATGGCGTCGATGAGCTGCTCGAAGTACTTCTTGCCCACTTCCATAACGACGTCGGAGAACATCTGGATGAAGCGGCGGTAGGAGTCGTACACAAAGCGCTCGAACTTGGGATCGGGGTTGCCCTTGATCATGGCGGCGACGACCTCGTCGTTCAGGCCCAGGTTCAGGATGGTGTCCATCATGCCGGGCATGGAGGCGCGGGCGCCGGAGCGGACAGAGACCAGCAGGGGGTTCTGCAGATCGCCGAACTTCTTGCCGTTGATCTTCTCCATGACCTCGACGTTTTCCATGATTTCGCTCATGATCTCGTCGTTGATCTTGCGGCCGTCTTCGTAGTACTGGGTGCAGGCTTCGGTGGTGATGGTGAAGCCCTGGGGCACGGGCATGCCGATGTTGGTCATTTCGGCGAGGTTGGCGCCCTTGCCGCCCAGCAGCTCGCGCATCTTGGCGTTGCCTTCGGTGAAAAGGTAAACGTACTTTTTGCTCATCTTTTTGATCCTTTCTATGTGTGAAGATTTGATTACACAGCCATTTGTTAGATTACCACATTTTTGCCGGAATAATCAATAGCTTTTCCTATTTTTTCGCGGAAATCTCAGCAAAAACTTTGTTCGAAATTTTCACAAAGCCCTCCAGCTCCACGGCCTCCCCGCGGATGCGCGGATCGAAGCCGCTGTTTTGCAGGACGGCCTCCGCCTGCTCCTTGCTCAGCTCCCCCAATCCCGCCGTCAGGGCGTTGGAGAGGGTCTTGCGTCGCTGGTTGAAGGCGGCCCGGATCACCCGGAAGAGCAGCTGCTCATCCTCGACCGCGAAGGGCTTTTCCCCACGCTTGGTCAGCCGGATCACCGAGGAGGTCACCTTGGGCCGGGGCACGAAGCAGCTGGGCGGCACGTCGAACAGCAGCGACCTCTCGCAGTGCCACTGGACGAAGAGGCCGAAGGCGCCGTAGTCCGCCGTCCCCGCCGGGGCGCAGATGCGCCGGGCCACCTCCCGCTGGATCATCACCGTGACGGTCTCGAAGCAGCCCGCCTCCAGAAAGGCGGTGAGCAGGGGCGTGGTCACGTTGTAGGGCAGGTTCGCGCAGACCGCGGGGCGCAGGCCGGGGAGCTTTTCTTTCACCAGGGCGGGCAGATCCTGCTTCAGCACGTCGCCGAAGAGGAGCTCCACGTTGTCCCGGCCCCGGAGCGTCTCGGCCAGCACGGGCTTCAGGGCCTTGTCCAGCTCCACGGCCAGCACCTTCCCCGCCCGGAGGGAGAGCTGCTCGGTGAGGCAGCCCACGCCGGGGCCCACCTCCAGCACGCCCGTCTGCTCATCCAGTCCCGCCGCCTCGGCAATGCGCTCCGGCACCCAGGCCGCGGTGAGGAAATTCTGCCCCAGGCTCTTGGAAAAGCGGAAGCCGTGCCGGGCCAGCAGGGCTCGGATCTCGTTGTAATCGGTCAAATCCATTGTGTTCCTCCGGAACAAGTGAAGAGTGAAAAGTGAAGAGTGAAGAGTTGTGGTATCGCGCTTTGCGCGATGGATTATGAATCCGTGTCGCGCAGCGACACACCATATCTTTTCACTTTTCACTTTTATCTTTTCACTTTTTCAAAATCTTCTCATAGCCCTGTCTCGCCGGGTCGTGGCCGTCGTTGACCTTCACGGTGATGTTCCCCCGGTAGCGGTAGCCGCTCTCCCGCAGGAGATTCAGCATGGGCTTGTTCTTTTTGTGGGTATCCGTGCGGATGCAGCGGAGACCGTATAGCCGGGCCTGCTCCTCCACGCACTTCATGAGGAAGGCGGAGAGCTCCCCGCCCCGGTACTTCTGCGCCACCGCCGCCCGGTGGAGGACGCAACAGGCCAGGCCTTCGGTCCACTTTCCGTCGGTGATGCCGGCGTAAGTCGGCTCCTCCCGGGTAGAGAGGGTAAAGAAGCCGGCGATCTCCGCGCCGTGGAGCAGCACGAAGAGCTCTCCCCGCCCCAGGTCGAAGCGCAGATTCTCCTCCCGGGGGTAGCCGTCCTGCCACTGGTCCACCTTGTGCCGCCGCAGGCTCTCCTGAGCCTGGGCCACGATCTCCATGATCGCCGGCAGATCCGCCTCCGTCGCCGGGCGATAGCTCAGCGGCTCCGTCAGGGGCGTGCGGGCGGCCTCCTTCTCCAGCTCGGCCAGCAGCGCCCGGTCGGAGTCCTCGGTCAGCTCCAGTTTTGCATAGAGATCGGGGCGTTTGGCCCGGGTGCGCTTGAACTGCTGCTTGCGCCGCCAGCGCGCCACCTTCTCGTGGTCGCCCTGGAGCAGCACCTCCGGCACGGCGCGGCCCTCCCAGAGCTCCGGCCGGGTGTACTGGGGATATTCCAGCAGCCCGTCCCAGTGGCTCTCGCCGATGTAGCACTGCTCGTCCGAGAGGACCCCCGGCACCAGGCGGCACACGGAGTCCGCCACCGCCATGGCCGCGATCTCCCCGCCGGTGAGCACGAAGTCCCCCAGGGAGATCTCCTCGTCCACGCAGGCCTCGATAAAGCGCTCGTCCACGCCCTCGTAGTGGCCGCAGACCAGCACCAGATGGTCGTAATCCCGCTTGAGGCGCTTGGCGGTCTCCTGGTTATAGGGCTGCCCCTGGGGGCTCAGATAGATCACCCGCCGCCGGTGCTCCCCGGCCTGGGCGATCACGGCGTCCAGGCAGCTTTTCAGAGGCTGGGCCATCATGACGCAGCCGTAGCCGCCGCCGTAGGGGTAGTCGTCCACCTGGTTCTGCTTGTTGTCGGTATAGTCCCGGATCTGGACGCAGTTGATCTCCACGATGCCCTTGGCCGCCGCGCGGCCGATGATGCTCTCGTGCAGCACCGCGTGCACCGTGTCCGGGAACAGGGTCAGAATGTCGATCCTCATCACATGCCCTCGATCAGACGTACGGTGATGACGCCCTTTTCGGCGTCGGTGTTCAGAATAAATGCCGGCACGGCGGGGATCAGATGCTCCGTCTCCCCCTGCACCACATAGATGTTGGAAGCCGGGCGCTCCAGCACGTCCACGAGCTTGCCGATTTCCTTGCCCTGCTCGTCCACCACGCTGGCGCCCAGGATGTCCTGAATGAAGTAGGCGCCCCGGGGCAGCCTCGCGTCCTCCCGGGCGATCTGCACCGTCCGCCCCTTCAGGCGCATGGCGGCGTTCAGATCCTCCACGCCCTCCAGCTTTGCGATGAGAAAGCTTTTCTGCACCTTGCCGGAGAGGAGCTTCTTCTCCTCCCCGTTCAGAAAGACCCGGCCGCAGCGGCGGAGAAACTGGGGGCTGTCCAGCCAGACCTCGATCTTCACTTCGCCGGCCACGCCGTGGGTATTCACGATCCGTCCGGCCTCGATAAACGCGCTCTTTTCCATGGGAAACCTCCCCCTTCTCGGCGAATGCATACAACTATAATAGTTTAGCATAGCCCGGCAAAATAAACAAGAGCGGCAGCGGAAAAGAACGGGAACGCCGCGCAGCCCCCCTTGCACCGGAAGCTGCGATTTTCCTGTGGCTTGCCGTTGACACAGAGGGGAGTTGTGCGCTATAATACTCTGTAATTTTGTCGGATTCGAGGGAAAACTATGGCCGTGAAAAAGAAAAAAAGGCGCAGGTCGCAAAAGCGCCACGTTCTGCCCTGCCTTTTGCTGGCAGCGGCGGCGGCGCTGCTGTGGATCTGGCCCTTCCCCGCCCGGCAGGAGCCGGCGCCCTTCGGCGCCGCAGAAACGGAGGAGACTTCCCCCGTCGTACCCGCTCCCGTGCAGGCCCCCGGCGCGGAGCCGGAGGAGCAGATCGCGGCTATCCCGGTTCCGGCGCTCTTCGACGAGGACGCGGGCAAGATCCGCGTCACGGAGCTGATGGTGAAAAACCGGGCCACGCTGCCCGATGAGGACGGGGACTTTCCCGATTGGATCGAGCTGGAAAACATCTCCGACAGCGCCGTGGATCTGAGCGGCTGGCGGCTGACAGACTCGGACCGGAAGCCCGGCACGGTGCTGCAGGGCGCCGTTCTTGCCCCCGGGGAGCGCCTGCTGCTCTTCGCCTCGGGCAAGGATCGGCCCGGACACCTGAACTTTTCCCTCTCCGCGGGAGAGAGCCTGTATCTCTATACCGATCTGGGCGTCCTGGCGGAAGAGCTCGTCTGCCCCGACGGGGCGGCGGACCGGGCCTGGCTGCCGGACGGGGCGGGCGGCTTTGCGGAGAGTCTCTATCCCACCCCCGGCTATCCCAATACGCTTGAGAGCTACGTTTCCCTCATGGAGGAAGAAAGCCCGGCGGGTCCCCTGGTCATCAACGAGGCCGACGTGTTCAACCGCGGCGGCCGCTGGACGGCGAGCCTGGGCGACAGCGACTGGGTGGAGCTGAAAAATATCTCCGACGGGCCAGTGGAGCTCTCGGATTATTACCTCTCCGACGACGCGGACCAGCGTCTGCTCTTCCGCCTGCCGGAGGGGACGCTGCAGCCCGGCGGGCTGTACCTGCTCCGCTGCGACAACGGCGAGGTCCCCTACGCCAGCGCCCCCCTCTGTGACGCCTTTTCCCTGGACTCCGACGCCGACCGGCTCTATCTCAGCCGGGCGGACGGGAGCCTTGCGGACTACGTCTCCCTCCGGGGCATTCCCTATGACGGCAGCTTCGGCCGCATGCCGGGGCAAAACGGCTGGTTCTTCCTGCCCGTGCCCAGTCCCGGCGGCGAAAACGCCGGCGGCCAGCGCCGCATCGCGGACATGCCCGTCTCTCTGGAGGCGGACGGGGTCTTCAACGGCGTGGACAGCGTCACCGTGAGTCTCAGCGGCAGCGGGGAGATCCACTACACCACCGACGGCACCTGGCCCACGGCCCAGTCCCCGCTCTATGAGGGGCCCTTTGAGATGACGCGCACCGGCACGGTGCGGGCCGTCAGCGTGGAGCCGGGCGCCCTGCCCAGCCGGCCCCTGTGCCTGAGCTATATCATCAACGAAAACCACACGCTGCCGGTGGTGAGCCTGGTTTCAGACGACGCGCAGTTTTGCGGCATGTACTACGGCAACCGCAAGGAGGTGGAGGTGCCCGCCAGCCTTTCCGTCTATCTGGAGAACGGGAGCTTTACCATCCCCTGCGGCGTTAAGCTCAACGGCGAGAGCAGCCTGGTGCTGGCCAAGAAGAATCTGAGCCTGCGCTTCCGCGGCGCTTACGGGCAGGAGGAGCTGCACTACGACGTCTTCGGCGACGGGGGCGTGTGCGACTTCAACAATCTGCTGCTGCGGGCCGGGCAGGACTATTTCCACGCCATCATCCGCAACGAGCTCTGCACGGAGCTGGCCCGCGGCGCCACCGACCGGGTGGTCATCTCCCGCTGCCGCTACTGCATCCTCTATGTCAACGGCCAGTATTACGGCATCTACGCCATCGAGGAGAAGCTGAACGAGGCCATGTACGCCCATCTGGCGGGCGTCAGCCGGGAGAGCGTCACCGTGGAGACGCCGCCTCTGGACGGCAAGCATAACATGTACCGGGAGGTCATCTCCTACGCCCTGACCCACGACCTGTCCGATCCCGTGAATTACGAGGAGCTCTGCCGGCGCCTGGACGTGGACAGCATGATCGACTGGCTGATCCTGGAGGGCGTCTTTGCCAACGACGATCTGACCTACGGCAACGTGCGCTACTGCCGCTCCCTGGAGAACGACGGCAAATGGCGCCTGATGTTTTACGATCTGGACAGCACCCTCTACCACGCCAACACCTGCTTCGGCAATCTCCTGTCCCCCTGGGCCCAGGACTCCCGGCAGGTGGCCCAGCTGATCCGCGCCCTGCTGCGCAGCCCGGAATTCCGCGACAAGCTGCTGACCCGGGCCGCCGAGCTGCTGGCCGGTCCCCTGTCCAACGAGCGCATCCTGGAGGAGATCGACCGGCTCGCCGCCATCGTCGCCCCGGAGGTGGAGCGGGACTACGGCCGCTTCCAGATGAAGGTGTCGGACTGGGAGTGGAACGTGGACTGGATGCGGGACTTCGTCTCGGACAACGACTGGAACCAGATCTGCGTCAACAACCTCTGCCACTATCTGAACGTCACACGCGAGGAGCGCGCCCGGTATTTCCCGAACAACTGAGGCGGCAGCCGGTTCCCCAAGCCTCCCTCTCTGAGGGAGGTG
Organism: Oscillospiraceae bacterium; assembly: GCA_017428565.1. Lineage (GTDB taxonomy): Bacteria > Bacillota > Clostridia > Oscillospirales > Oscillospiraceae > Limivicinus. The sequence continues at coordinate 33,052 of JAFRQP010000105.1, read as the reverse complement.
GCGCGGCGCGTCTCCCGCAAGCGACGTGACGGAGGGAGTTGCCTCCTTTCCCCATCTGCGTGACCTACACCCCTTCAGTCTGCCGCCTTGCGTGAGACGGCGGCAGCCAGCTCCCGCCTTGCGGTGCCCGAAAAACGCTTCGGGCTTCGCTGATCCTCGCGTTTTTCGACCGCTGCGGAAAAAGCGTGCTCGCTTCTTCCGCCACCGGCGGCGCGAGCCCGCTTTTCCCCCCAAGGGGGAGCCTACAAGGAAGAAACCCCTCAGTCTGCCGCCTTCCGTGAGACGGCGTCAGACAGCTCCCCTTACAGGGGAGCCTATAAGGAAATGGATTGGAATGAACGAGACCAAATTGACCTTCAAGCGCACGGAGAAGAAGTATCTGCTCACAGCGGAGCAGTACGATGCGCTGTGGGAGGGGATGGCCCCTTATCTGGAGCCGGACGAGTACCCCCGCAGCACCGTGTGCAGCATCTACTACGACACCGACGACTACCGGCTGATCCGCCACTCCCTGGACGCCCCCGTGTACAAGGAGAAGCTGCGTCTGCGCAGCTACAACGTCCCGGGGGAACAGGACCCGGTGTTCGTGGAGCTGAAAAAGAAATTCAAGGGCGTGGTCTACAAGCGGCGGGTCTGCCTGCCCGCGCGGAAGGCCGCCGCCTGGCTGAACGGCGAGAGCCCCCCCGGCGAGGACGGCCAGATGATCCGGGAGATCGACTGGTTCCTGCACAGCGTGCAGCCCCGGGCCAAGGTCTACCTGGCCTGCGACCGCTACGCCTGGCGGGCCAAGGACGATCCCGAGCTGCGCATCACCTTCGACCGGGAGCTGCGCTGGCGGGAGACGGAGCTGGATCTCTGCGCCGGGGACCGGGGCGAGCCCCTGCTGCCCGAGGGCCAGGTGCTGATGGAGATCAAGACCCCCGCCGCCGCCCCCCTGTGGCTGGCCCACCTGCTCAGCGAGCTGAAGATCTTCCCCGTCAGCTTTTCCAAGTACGGCACCTGCTATAAAGAACATATCCTGAACGAATACATTTTTGGAGGAAGCACCCATGCTTAACAGCATTCTCACCGCGGAAATGACGCTCTCCCAATTTCTGATCTGCGAACTGACGGCCATGGCCCTGGGCTTTGGCATGTCCCTGATCTTCCTGATCCGCGACCGGCACACCGGCGCCTTTTCCCAGGCCCTTGCCCTGCTGCCCGGGGTGGTCACCCTGGTCATCATGCTGGTCAACGGCAACATCGGCGCGGGTCTGGCCGTGGCCGGCACCTTCGCCCTGGTGCGCTTCCGCAGCGCCCCGGGCTCTGCCAAGGAGATCACAGGCCTCTTCATCTCCGTGGCCATCGGCCTGGCCTGCGGCATGGGCTATGTGGGCGCGGCGGTGATCTTTTTCCTGCTGATGGCGGTCTATGTGCTGGTGCTGGGGAGCCTCCGCTACGGCGAGGAGGGCGTGAAGCACCGCCATCTGAAGATCACCGTGCCGGAGAACGTGGACTACGAGACCCTCTTCGACGACCTGTTCGAGCGCTATACCAGCTTTCACGAGCTGCACAAGGTGCGCACCACCAACATGGGCACCCTCTACGAGCTGCACTACCGCATCGAGCTGAAGGATCCCCGGCACACCCGGGACTTCATCGACGAGATCCGCTGCCGCAACGGCAATCTGAACATCGTCTGCGGTCGGGAGCCCGACCGGGACGTGATGTGACACCCAAAAAAGAGACGGAGCGAAGCAAGATGAAAAAACTGATCCCCCTTCTTCTGATCCTTGCCCTGCTGCTGGCAGCCTGCTCCATGGGCAGCGGGGAGACCGCGGCGGAGGAGAACAGCCCCGCGGAGGTCCCGGCGGACCGCACGGTCATCACCTTCAACGGCACGGACGTGTCCATCCGGGGCGGCGGCGCCCGGGATGAGGGCGCCTATGTGGTCATCAGCGCCGGCGGCGTCTATGAGATCACCGGCGTCAGCAGCGAAAAGTCTCTGGTGGTGAACACCGGGGACGACCCCATGGACGTGACGCTGATCCTCAACAACGTCCAGATCACCAGCCTTGCGGAGCCCTGCATCCGGGTGGACCAGGCCAAGCAGTTCCGCCTGCAGCTGGCCCCCGGCAGCCAGAACAAGCTGATCTGGGGCACGGAGGACATGCTGCAGAGTCCCGATCCCAACGCCGCCGGCGCCGCGCTCTACAGCGCCGACGACATGGACATCGAGGGCGAGGGCGCCCTGACCGTCTACGGCTACCGGAATAACGGCATCGGCTGCAAGAACGATCTGGATCTCAACAGCGGCACCATCACCGTGGTGGCGGCCAACAACGGCATCAAGGGCAATGACTCCGTGCAGATCAAGGGCGGCGTCATCGCCGTGAACGCCCTGGGCGACGGCGTCAAGTCCAGCACCACGGACAAGGAAGGCAAGGGCTATGTGGAGATCTCCGGCGGCGTCGTGACGGTGGAGAGCATGGGCGACGGCGTCCAGGCGGCCACGGAGCTGCGGGTCACCGGCGGCAGCATCAGCGTCACCACCCGGGGCGACGGGCTGGAGGACAGCAGCAAGGCCCTGAAGGCGGAGCAGCGGGTCCTGATCTCCGCGGGCGTCCTGGTCCTGGACACCCTGGAGGACGGCGTCCGCGCCGTTTCCGGCGACGTGGAGATCTCCGGCGGCACGCTGGACATCCAGGCCCTGGGCGACGGGATCTGCGCCGGGGAGAAGAGCAGCGGCCTGGGCGAGGTCCGCATCAGCGGCGGCGCCCTGACGATCCACGCCGGCAAGCAGGCGGTCAAGGCCCGGGGCAGCTTCACCGTCACCGGCGGCAGCCTCTTCGCCCTCTGCGGCTCGGACAAGCAGGCCGGCCCCGCGGGCTGCGCTTTCCTGCTCTGCGGGGTCTCCGGCCCCCAGAGCGACAGCGTGAGCGTGGGCGAGCTGGGCAGCATCGAGGCCCGGCTCAGCTACAAGTGCCTGCTGGTGCTCGACGAGCGGCTGAGCGCGGGGGCGGAGATCCCCGTGACCAACCGCAACGGCACCGTGAACGCCATCGTGCGCTGAAACGGGACCGCGCGCCCGTTTTCAAATGACAAGAGGCAGGAAGCCTTTCCTTCCTGCCTCTTGTCATATTTTCTGAACACCGAACATTAGGTCACCAGCGCGGCGTAGGTCAGCAGCTCCCGGCAGCGGGCGTAGATGCCGGGAAAGTCCGCCGCCGGCAGGGGGTTCACGCCCCGGCCCGCCTCCACGGTGTAGCCCGGGCGGCGGAAGTCCTGGAGGAACCAGTCCTTGTACCCGGCGGAGGAGGGGGCGGAGGGCGCGCCCTCCAGGGCGTAGCCGGAGAGCCGGGCGAAGAGCTCCCCGATCTGCCGGGCGTTTTCCGGGGCGAAGTCCCGGTACTGCCAGTAGATCACCTCCCCCTGGCTGTGGAAGCTCAGGGTCAGCGCCGGGTCGAAGCGCCGCGTCAGCTCCGCCATGGCCCGGGCCTCCGGCGCGCTGAGAGGGGCCGGGCCCACAAAGTCCGCCGGCGCGGGGGAGGTGACGCCCAGGGCGTATTTATACTCCCGGGCCTCCTCCCAGCCCGCCGGGTACTGCAGGTTCAGATCCACCCCCCGGATGTTGGCCTTCCAGCCGGAGGGGAAGGGATAGCGGGGATAGCGCCCGGCGATGGCCCGGGCGGCGCGGAAGGCCTCGCCGCTTTGCAGCTCCCCGGTGACCAGGTCCATGCCGTCCGGGTTCACCGCCGGCACCAGGCAGAGCGAGGCGTAGTCCAGCAGCTCCCCGGCGGAGACCCCGCCGATCCGCTCCCCGGCGGCATAGGCGGCGGCCAGCTCCTCCGCAAAGCGCAGCAGCAGGGGCGTTGTGATCCACTCGTTGGCGTGGTGCTCCGCGTGGAAGAGCACCCGGTTCTCCCCCCGGCCCAGGCGCAGGGTCCAGAGCGGCCGGCCCAGCACGCTCTTGCCCGCGGAGCCGGACAGGAGGAAGGGGTAGCGGGCGCTGAGCCCCTGGACGCAGCAGCCCACCAGGGCCGAGCACCAGGTCAGGGTCTCGGGCACCACGGCAAAGGGCAGCGGCACGATCAGGGCCGCGCCCACGGGCAGCTTTTCCGGCTGCAGGCCGGGGTTTGCCAGCAGGATGGCCTCCGTGCTGCTGCCGTAGAGCCGGGCCAGGGCCCAGACGCTGTCCCCCCGGCGGACCCGGGCCGTCACATAGCCGGTGTACCAGGGCAGCAGCGCCCGGTGGGTGGCAGGGCCGGCGATCCCGTCCACCGCCAGGCGGTTCACGGCCTGGAAGCGGCTGACCGCGCCCCGGGTGGCGGGGCCGAAGACCCCGTCGGTCTCCAGGGGGCCGAAGCCCGCCCGGTCCAGAGCCAGCTGCAGCAGCTGCACCCCGGGGCCGGTGCTGCCGAATTGAACGCTGCGCATCGCGATCCCTCCCTTTCCGGGACAGTGTATGCGCCGGGCTGCGGGATCATGCAAAAAAGGGACCGAAGAGATTCTTCTCTTCGGTCCCTTTTCGGAAATCGGGTTTTGCGGCGCTCAGTCCTTGGGCTTGGACTTCAGCAGCTTGTAGAGCAGCTTGTACAGCACCTTTCTCTCCTCTGGCTCCATCCAGAAGCATTTCATCATTTCCTGCGGCACCTGCAGCGCCCGCTCCCGCAGGGCCTCCCCCTCCGGGCTGAGGCTCACGATCAGGCTGCGCTCATCGTCGGTGGAGCGGCGGCGGGTCAGCAGACCCTTGGCCTCCATCTTCTTCAGCAGCGGCGTCAGTGTTCCGGAGTCCAGATACAGCTCGGCGCCCAGCTCCTTCACCGTGACGGCTTTCTTTTCCCAGAGGACCATCATGGCGATATACTGGGTGTAGGTCAGATCCAGCTTGTCCAGATGCGGCTTGTAGAGCTTGATGGTCTCTCTTGCGCAGGCATACAGCGGAAAGCAGAGCTGATACTTCAGCAGCAAAGGATCAAAATCGTTTTCCATGATACCTCCCGAGCACGCGGCTCACCAGAGGCCGCGGACGCCCTTCACGATTTCGTTGAATGAGGTAATGGCCCACTGGGAGTATTGCTCCCAGTATCCGGTCAGATTGTAGCGGGTGTTGAGGGTGGAATAGATCCCCGCAACGTCGCCGCCGGTCATAAAGCCCACGCCGATGCAGATGGCGCCCAGCAGCACCAGCACCAGCACGATGGCGCCGATAATTCTCCAACCCTTGCTCATACCGGCACCTCCTCGTAGCACCACTTGCGTCCCAGCTCAAGCACGTTGCGGATCAGACCGCCGATGGCACCGCCGATGAACCAGACGAAAAGCCACAGCAGCAGCAGTCCCAGCGCCAGCACGATGACCGCCGTGCCGACGACGATCAGAATATCCGCCAGCTTCGGGAAGCCGCTGAAGGCCGCCACCAGAACGGCGGAGCCGGCCACGATGACCAGCAGGGACAGGGCCAGCACCAGCACCGTGGGGATCAGCAGCAGCACGATGGCCGCCAGGGTCACGGGAACGGCAAGCAGCACGTACAGGATCAGCAGAAAGACCTTGGCTTTCCGCTTGGTCTCGGGGATATAGTCCAGATCCAGCTCCTGGGTCGGGACGGGGGCGGCCTCCGGCGCGCTCTCCTGCGCGTCCGGCAGCGTCAGGGGCAGCTCCTCCGCGGGGGCGGGGACGCTGCGCTCCTCCGCCGGCTCAGCGGGAGCGGGCTGCTCCTCCTCCGGCATCTCCGGCAGCTCCTCCGGCGCGGGGGCGGCTTCCTCCTCCGGCTGGGCGGGGCTCTCCTCCCGGGCGGGCTCCTCCGGCGCGGGGGCGGCTTCCTCCTCCGGCCGGGCGGGGCTCTCCTCCACGGGCAGCTCCTCCACCGATTCCGGGATGGGCACCGCGTCCGCCTCGATCCGGAAGGGGACGTACTCGGAGTCGTCTATGGGGTGGGCGTCGTCCTCAAAAAGCGAGAACTGGTTGACCGCCGGGGCGGGCTCCTCCTCAAGGGGCTCCGGTTCCGGCGCAGCGGGGCGCTTGGGCGCGACCTGCTGATACAGTCGGTCGATGGCCAGCACAAAGCCGGGCGTGTGCTCCTCGCCCTGGTTGGGAGACTCCGCCAGCTTTTTTCTCTCCTTGGGATCGTAGGCACGGGCGATCAGCACGGCCTGACGGGTGGGCGATTCCAGCAGATTCAGAAGCAGCTGCTCGTCCTCCGCATCGTCAAAAAGCCTGTTGTACATGGCAAGCGCAGTCTGCCGGTCTTCCTCGACCATAAAGGTCAGCAGCCTGCCAAGCTCAGGCAAGAATTTTTGCTTGTTAATATCCGTCACCTCCGAACAACACAGTATTATACCCGCTAATGCGCGGAAGGTCAAGAAAAATTCGTGAAAAGCCCCTGTCTTCCGCCTTGACAAGGGGCGAAAGGGAGAATAAAATGAAGTTCCGTGCAGCTTCTGCCGGGAGAATACGGCGGGGCAAGGGCCCTGACGGAAAGAGAGGATTACTTTTCATGGCGAAAGAGAAGAAAGTCGAGCAGATCACCGATATGGAGGTCGACTTCGCCCAGTGGTTCACCGATGTGTGCAAGAAGGCGGAGCTGATCGATTATTCCTCCATCAAGGGCCTGTTCGTTTACCGGCCTTACGGCTATGCGATCTGGGAGAATATGCAGCACATTCTGGACGCGGCGTTCAAAAAGTGCGGCGTGCAGAACGTCTACATGCCCATGCTGATCCCCGAGAGCCTGCTGCAGAAGGAGAAGGACCACGTGGAGGGCTTCGCGCCCGAGTGCGCCTGGGTCACCACCGGCGGCAGCGAGGAGCTGGAGGAGCGCTACTGCGTCCGCCCCACCTCCGAGACCCTGTTCTGCGAGCATTTCAAGAACGTCATCCAGTCCCACCGGGACCTGCCCATGTGCTATAACCAGTGGTGCAGCGTGCTGCGCTGGGAGAAGAGCAGCCGCCCCTTCCTGCGCCACCGGGAATTCCTGTGGCAGGAGGGCCACACCATGCACGCCACCGCCCAGGAGGCCGAGGCCTTCACCCAGAAGATCCTGAACCTGTACGCGGACTTCTGCGAGGACGTGCTGGCCATGCCCGTCACCCGCGGCCAGAAGACCGAGAAGGAGAAGTTCAACGGCGCCGAGGCCACCTACGCCATCGAGTGCATGATGCACGACCGCAAGGCCCTCCAGGCCGGCACCAGCCATTATTTCGGGGACGGCTTTGCCCGCGCCTTCGACATCACCTTCGCCAACAAGGAGAACCGGCTGGTCAATCCCTTCCAGACCTCCTGGGGCGTGTCCACCCGTCTCATCGGCGGCATCATCATGACCCACGGCGACAACAACGGTCTGGTGCTGCCCCCCAAGGTGGCCCCCATCCAGATCGTGGTGGTGCCCGTGGCCCAGCACAAGCCCGGCGTCATCGAGGGCGCCCAGGCCCTGTGCGAGCGCCTGGCCGCCGCCGGCTACCGGGTGAAGATCGACACCTCCGACAACTCCATGGGCTGGAAGTGCGCCCAGTATGAGATGAAGGGCGTGCCCCTCCGGCTGGAGATGGGCCCCCGGGATCTGGAGAACGGCCAGTGCGTGCTGGTCCGGCGCGACAACGGCGAAAAGAGCTTCGTCGCCCTCAGCGAGCTGGAGCAGAAGGCCGGGGAGCTTCTCCAGGCCGTACACGACGGGCTCTTCGAGAAGGCCAAGCGCAACCTGGAGGAGCACACCTTCGCCGCGTCCACGCTGGAGGAGGCCAAGGCCATCCAGGAGGAGAAGGGCGGCTTCATCAAGACCATGTGGTGCGGCGATCTCAGCTGCGAGCTGGCCATGAAGGAGAAGGCGGGCATGTCCTCCCGCTGCATCCCCTTCCGGCAGGAGCAGCTGGGCGAGACCTGCGCCTGCTGCGGCAAGCCCGCCAAGAAGATGGTCATCTGGGGCGTGGCCTACTGAGCCTTCGCAAAAACCGCATAGAAGCAGAAAACGGGGGATGTGAAGAAACACATCCCCCGTTTTGAGTTTTGCGTGCCGAGTTTTGAGGAGAAAAGTCCGAAAGAGACACAAAAAAAGATCTCAAAACTCAAAACTCTCGACTCAAAACTGGGGCTGTGAAAAACATCGTTTTTTCACAGCCCCTTATTTACCATATAAAATTGGATTTCAGCATCTCGCCGTTGTCCATGAGGATGTCCTCCCCGGTGATGGAGCGGTTCACGGCGGTGAGATACCAGGCCAGCTCCGCCACCTCCGAAGCCTCGGCCCACTTGCCCAGCAGGGTCTCCGCCTTCACGGCGGCGTAGAGGCTCTCGCTCTCCAGAATATGCCGGTTCGCCGGGGTGATGACCCCGCCGGGGGAGATGCTGTTGACCGTGACGCCCCGCTTGGCAAGGGCCAGGGCCAGGTTCTTCATGTAGCCCACCAGCCCCGCCTTGCTGGCCACGTACAGGGGGAATTCCGCGCCGTTTCGGGCGGAGGCGGAGGCGATGAAGAGCACCGAGCGCAGCCGGGGACTGTCCAGAAATTGCTGCGTAAAGCGGATGGTGCCCGTGAGATTCACGTCGATGGCCTCCGCCTCCTCCAGGGTGCCGGCGTTGTTGATGAGGATCTCCGCCGGCTCGATCCCTTCCGCCGAGAGCGTCCGGATGTCCGCGGCGATATGGCGGTAGCGGGGATGGTCGAGGGCGCTTTGGCACAGGTCCACGCCGGTGACGCGGTGCCCCTCGGCCAGAAACTTCTCCGCGATGGCAAGGCCGATGCCGCTGGCCGAGCCGCTGACGATCACATGCACGGCTGCGGCGCCCCCTTTTCCGACGTCTTGTCCGCATGCTCCCGCTCCCGCAGGATGCGGCGGGACATACGGTAGCCCAGGGGAGAGAAGAAGATCTCGAACAGCAGCTCCGTCACGGCGCCGGTCAGGGCGCAGGTGAAGCACTGCAGCAGGGTCCAGCCGAAAAAGAGCCGGCTCACCAGCAGGGCGAAGATCAGGTTGTCCGCGAACTGGGCCAGGAAGGTGGACACGTAGGAGCGCAGAGCGAAGCCGCCGAAGCCCCGATCCCGCTTGAGGAGCCTGCCGATGCCGTAGTTGAGGAAGTTGTTCAGCGCCGCCGAGGCCAGGAAGGCCACAGAGCTGCCCAGGATGATGAACCAGGCGCCGCCGAAGGTGTTGTCCAGCGCGGCGTTCAGGATCTCCTCGCTGCCCGGCACGAAGCTCTCGCTCCAGACGCCGGGGATGCACTTGGCCAGGAAAAAGATCCCGGCCATCAGCAGGTTCAGCCCCAGGGCGGCGAAGGACAGGGCGGTGGCGGCCCGGGGGCCGTAGCAGTGGGTGAGCACGTCCATGCTCAGGAAGGTCAGCCAGGAAAACAAAATCCCGCAGTCCAGCGCCAGCCAGCTCAGCCCGGTGTTGATGCTCTTGTTCGCCAGCAGATTCATCCCCACGACGGAGAGGATCAGCAGCGAGACGAGCAGGGGCGGAACGCTGCGCAGCAGACTGCGGAAATCGGAAATGCTTTTTTTCATGGGAAGTACGCTCCTTGTTTTGATCTATGCCGGCCGCCCTGCGGCGGGGCAACAGGTGGTTTTCAAGAGACACCTGTCTGCAATTGTCGGCCCGGGAAGCCCCGAGCGTTGGCATCATACCACAGCGGACGGGAAAAAGCAAGAGCGAGATTCGCCCCGGAAAGGTGTCGCGGCAAGCGCAGCCCAGCCGCGACGGAAGGAGAACCGCAGGGGCGATTCACGAATCGCCCGCAGATATGAGCAAGCGTCCGACCAGCGGGCTGCCGAGGAGCCCGCGGCCCCGCCCCTACGGCGCAGACCCCCGTACCCCCGTAGGGACGGCCATTGGCCGTCCGCCTATGGCCCCCTTGCCTAAAGGGGGCTGTCGCCCGAGCAGAGCGAGGGTGACTGGGGGATACGTCTTTCTCTTTTGCATCTGTATCCCCCCGACCTCGCTTCGCTCGGCCACCCCCCTCCAGGCGAGGGGGGCTTTGCGCCGCCCGCGGGACCTGCGCTCTCTCAGAACAGGCTGCGCCTGGGGCGCTTGCGGCGGGCGCAGGTCTCCTGGACGTCCACCAGGATGATGTCCGTGCCGATGCGCACGATGGCCGTCCAGGGCAGCACGTAGTCGTCCTCCCGCCCCAGCAGGCCGAAGAATTTGACCCGGCCCGGGGTCACCAGCGAGACGATCCGCCCCTCCTTGTCGTCAAACTCCGCGTCGCACACGTAGCCCAGGCGAAAGCCGGTGTGCACGTCGATGACCTCTTTATACCGCAGATCCGAATAATACGCGATCAAAAAACCACCCCCATATACCGCCAGTATATGGGGGATTTCCGCATCTTATGTTGTTTCTTCGGCTGCGGCTGTGTCCTGCCGGGCCTTGGGGATGGAGATGGTGAGGATCAGGGCCTCCTCCGTCTCCTCCCGCTTCAGATCCGCGCCGACGCCTCCCTGCTTCATCAGATCCACGCTGCGGCTCAGGGTGTTGAGAAAGACCCGCAGATCCTTCATCACGAAGGTGCGGCGGCGCTCCTTCTTCTCCGCCGGGGGCGGCGGCTCCTCCCCCGGCGAAAGCAGCGCGTCGATGTAGGCGTCGGCGGCGGCCACGGTCATGCCCTGCTCCAGGATCGCCGCCAGGGCGGCCCGCTGGCTCTCTGCGTCCGGCAGCCGCAGCAGGGCGCGCCCGTGCCGCTCGGAGAGGCCGTTTTGCCGCAGCGCCTCCAGCACATCCCGGGGCAGCTTCAAAAGCCGCAGCTTGTTGGCCACCGCCGACTGGCTTTTGCCGATGCGCCGGGCCGCCTCCTCCTGGCTCATGCCGAACATGCGGATCAGCCGCTGCAGGCCCTCCGCCTCCTCCAGAAAGTCCAGATCCTTCCGCTGCAGATTCTCCACCAGGGCCAGCAGCCCCGCGTCCTGCATGTCCACGTCCACCAGCAGGCAGGGCACCTCCGTGAGCCCCGCCAGCTTCGCCGCCCGCAGCCGCCGCTCCCCGGCCACCAGCTCGTATTTCCCGCAGCGCAGCCGCACCGTCAGCGGGTTCAGAATGCCGTAGCAGCGGATGCTCTCGCTCAGCTCCCGCAGACTCTCCTCGTCGAAGCGCCGCCGGGGCTGCACCGGGTTGGGGGCGAGATCCTCCACCCGGACCGACAGAATGCCGCCCCGCCGGAACGCGGGGCGCGCGCGTAATGCTTGCATAGAGGTTCCTCCTTATATTGTGGTGTTTCAGGACAAGCTTACACCATATCTTGTGAGAAAGAGGCGGAAGACGGTCGGAACATTTCCCGCGCAAGAAATCTTTTACAAACGCGCGCTTGTGTGCTATAATAATATGAATTGATATGCTTTGGAGGCGTTCCCCATGTACAAACCTCTTGCGGATGAAATACGCCCCGAGTCTCTGGACGAGGTGGTGGGCCAGAAGCACATCCTGGGCCAGGGGGGTCTGCTGCGCCGCATCATCGAGAGCGGGCAGATCCCCAACATGATCTTCTACGGCCCCTCGGGCACCGGGAAGACCACCGTGGCCCGGATCATCGCCCAGCGCACCAACCGCAGCCTGCGCAAATTAAACGCCACCACCGCCGGCATCGCGGACATCAAACAGATCATCGACGAGCTGGATACCCTGCTCACCCCCGGCGGCGTGCTGCTCTACCTGGACGAGATCCAGTACTTCAACAAAAAGCAGCAGCAGTCCCTGCTGGAATTCATCGAGGACGGGCGCATCACCCTCATCGCCTCCACCACGGAGAACCCCTATTTCTGCGTGTTCAACGCCATTTTGAGCCGCTCCACGGTCTTTGAGTTCAAGCCCGTCTCCGCCGCCGAGGCGGAGCAGGCGGTGAAGCGGGCGGTGGACATCGAAAACGCCCGGCGGGAAAGCCCTCTCACGCTGGAGGACGGCGTGACGAAGCGCATCGCCTCCGCCTGCGGGGGCGACGTGCGCAAGGCGCTGAACGCGGTGGAACTGCTTTTCTCCACCGCCCGGGACACTGTGACCCTGGAGGACGCCCGGGCCGTCACCCAGCGCAGCGCCATGCGCTACGACCGGGAGGGGGACGAGCATTTCGACTGCCTCTCGGCGCTGATGAAGTCCCTGCGGGGCTCGGATCCGGACGCGGCGCTGCACTATCTGGCCCGGCTCCTGGAGGCCGGGGACCTGATCGGCGCCAGCCGCCGCATCCTCTGCTCCGCCAGCGAGGACATCGGCCTGGCCTACCCCCAGGCGGTGCCCATCGTGAAAGCCTGCGTGGATTCGGCCCTGCAGCTGGGCCTGCCGGAGGGGCGGCTCCACCTGGCCGAGGCCTGCATCCTGCTGGCCACGGCGCCCAAGTCCAACACCGGCTGCGTGGCCATCGACCGGGCCATCGCGGACGTGCGGGCGGGGAAGGGGAAGGGCTTCCCAAGGGAGCTGCAGAACGTCCACGCAGACGGCACGGGCTTCGAGCGGGAGCAGGGCTACCTCTACCCCCACGACTTCCCCCATCGCTGGGTGAAGCAGCAGTACCTGCCGGACGAGCTGAAAAACGCCCGCTACTACGAGTACGGCGACAACAAGACCGAGCAGGCCGCCAAGAAATACTGGGACGAGATCAAGAAATAGCGCTTAGTGCTTAGTGCGTAGTGCTTAGGAGACGTGAGACGCGTATGGATATTCAAATCGGTGACGTGCTCACCATGAAAAAGCCCCATCCCTGCGGAAGCAAGGACTGGCAGGTGCTGCGCATCGGGGCGGATTTCAAGCTCCGCTGCTGCGGCTGCGGCCATGAGGTGATGGGTCCCCGGGCCAAATTTGAGAAAAACGTCCGCCAGGTGAAGCGCCAGAGCGCCGCGTCCCCCGCCGCGGCGTCCCCGGACCGGCCCGAGGAGAAAGGATAAACGCCATGCTGCTTCTGCGGGACATGAGGGAAGCGGATATCGAGGACTACGTTCGCTGGTTCACCGCGGAAACGGAGTGGATGAACTGGGACGCCCCTTGGGAGGACTTCTCCTGCACCGAGGAGGAGGCCAGAAGGGACTGGACGGAGTACTATCAGCAGGTGCGGGAGCTGCCCCGGGACAGAACCCGCCGGAAATTTGAGATCGAGGCCGGCGGCAAGCACATCGGCTGGATCAGCGCCTACACGGATCTGGGAGAGCTGGAAAACCCGGAGCTGCTGCTTGCCCTCGGTCTGGACATCCCGGACACGGCCCAACGCGGGCGGGGCTACGGCTGCGAGGCCATGCGCCGGATGATGGCCTATTACCGCAGCCTGGGGCAGAACAGCTTTCTGACGCAGACCTGGTCCGGAAACGAACGGATGATCGCCCTGGCGAAAAAACTGGGCTTTCGGGAAGTGTCCCGGCTGCGGGGGCTGCGGCAGGTAAACGGAAAAACATATGACGCGCTGACCTTCCGGCTGGATTTCCCGGCGGAAGGTAAGGAGCGGGATCGAGGATAGAACGACATGGAAAACAGGCCGATCAAAGTCTCGGTGTTCTGCACCGCCTATAACCACGAAGCCTATCTGCGGCAGACCCTGGAGGGCTTTGTCAGCCAGCAGACGGATTTCGCCTTCGAGGTGCTGGTGAACGACGACGCCTCCACCGACGGCACCGCCGCCATCCTGCGGGAGTATGCCCAGCGGTACCCGGAGCTCATCCGCCCCTTTTATCAGGAGAAAAACCTCTGGTCCCAGGGGCTCGTCATCCACGACGCGGTGTTCGCCCCCGCGGCCCGGGGAGAGTACCTGGCCGCCTGCGAGGGGGATGACTGCTGGATCGACCCCACGAAGCTCCAGCGGCAGGCGGACTTTCTGGACGCCCACCCGGACTACTCCGCCTGTGTGCACAACACCCTGGGGGAGAAGATCGGCTCCGGCGAGGAGCCCCGGCCCCTCTTCCCCTGCACCGGGGACCGGGACATCCCCTTTGAGACGGTGCTGCAGGGCATGAGCCACGCCTTCCATACCAGCTCCATCATGGCCCGGCGGGAGTGGATTGTGAATCCCCCGGATTTCCGGAACCTGGCCTACACCTACGGCTTTACGGACTACGCCGTGGGGCTCTGGCTCACCATGAACGGCAAGGTCCGCTTCCTGGACCGCCCCATGTCCCTCTACCGCATCGGCTCCAACCCCTCCGCCTGGAGCAGCGGGGTGAACCGGGAGTATCGGAAGCTCATCCGCTTCGTCACCGGCGAGGTGGAGATGCTCAAGTGCCTGCGCCCCCGGCTGGACGAGGGGCGGCAGGCCGCCCTGGACGGGGTGCTGCGGGAGCGGGAGTTTGAGTTGCTGTACCTCCGGGGCAAGACGGAGGAGCTGGTCAAGCCCCCCTATCGGGAGCTCTTCAAAGCCAAGCCCCTTTCCTTCCGGGCGGCGACCCGGCTGAAAAACGCCTTCCCCGCGCTGCACCGGGCCTATCGCAAAAAGCGGGGCTACGGTGAATAAGGGAGATCGAAGGATCTTTTTATGGACAATCGAAGCAAGGTAGTCAGCAACTTAATATGGCGCTTCTTTGAACGCTTCGGCGCCCAGGCGGTGAACATCGTGGTGGGCATCGTCCTGGCCCGCAAGCTGGGCCCCGGCCCCGCCGGGGACATCGCGGTGATCCTGGCGGTGATCACGATCCTCCGGGTCTTTGCCGACAGCGGCATGGGCAACGCCCTCATCCAGAAGAAGGAGCCGGACGCGCTGGACTTCTCCTCCGTGTTCTTCTTCAACCTGGGCTTCAGCCTGATCCTCTACGCGGCGCTGTTTCTGGCGGCGCCCTGGATCGCCGGGATCTACGGGAATGCGGACTATGTGCCCATTCTGCGGGTGCTGGGGCTGCTGGTGGTGGTGTCGGGGCTCTTCAACGTGCAGCAGGCCTACGTGGCCAAGACCATGCAGTTCAAGCGCTTCTTCTTCGCCACCCTGGGCGGCACCCTGGCCTCCTGCGTGCTGAGCATCGCCATGGCCTACTGGGGCTATGGGATCTGGGCGCTGGTGGCGCTGCACCTGGTTGGCTATACGGTGAACACGGCCATCCTCTGGTTCACGGTGGAATGGCGCCCCGGGCGTCTGTTCTCCTTCCGGCGGCTGAAGGGTCTGCTCTCCTACGGCTGGAAGCTGCTGGCCGCCTCCTTCCTGGACACGGTGTATCTGCAGCTCTATCCCCTGCTCATCGGCGCCCGCTTTCCCAAGGAGGAGCTGGGGCAGTTTGACAAGGGACGCAACTGGCCGGACCAGATCACCCAGAGCATCAACGCCTCCATCGACGGGGTGCTGCTGCCGGTGCTCTCCGCCGAGCAGGACGACAAGCACCGGGTGCGGGAGATGACCCGCCGGGCCATCAAGACCAGCTCCTATGTGATGATGCCGCTGATGGCGGGGCTGGCCGTCTGCGCGGAGCCTCTGGTGCATCTGCTGCTGGGGGAGGAGTGGATGCCCTGCGTGCCCTTTTTGCAGATCTTCTGCGTGATCTACGCCTTCTACCCCTTGCACACCGCCAACCTCAACGCCATCAAGGCCATGGGGCGCAGCGACGTGTTTCTGGCTCTGGAGATCCTGAAAAAGCTGGTGGAGACGGGGGCGCTGCTCGTTACGCTGCGCTACGGCGTCTTTGCCATGGCGCTGGGGCAGCTGGCCTCCAGCATCCTGGCCCAGATCATCAACGCCTGGCCCAACCGGAAGCTGCTGGACTACCCCTATCTGCGGCAGCTGCTGGATCTGCTGCCCGCGCTTCTGCTCTCCGCCGCCATGGGCGCGGCGGTCTGGACGGTGACCCGGTTGGGGCTTCGGGATATCCTGACTCTGCTCATCCAGGTGCCCATGGGCGCGGCGCTCTATGTGCTGGGCTCCTGGCTGCTGAAGCTGGAGAGCTTTACATTCCTGATCTCTACTGCGAAAAAAATGCTGCACCGCAGCACGGGAGGAGAAAACCATGGCTGATAAAAAGAACATTCTGGTTTTTCCCGCCGGGACGGAGATCGCCTTTGAGATCCACGACGCCCTGTGCCGCAGCAAGTTTGTGCGGCTCTTCGGCGCCACCAGCGTGCCCTGCCACGCGGAGTTCGTGTTCGAAAACTGCGCGGAGGGCGTCCCCTTCCCGGACCAGCCCGGCTTTCTGGAAGCAATGAACCGGGTGGTGGACGAATTTCAGATCGACTATATCTATCCCGCCCACGACAGCGCCCTGCTGGCCTTGACGCGGCTGCAGGACCGACTGCACGCCCAGGTGATTACCAGCCCTCTGGAGACCGTGGAGATCTGCCGGGACAAGAACCGGACCTACGCCTTCCTGGCGGGGGCGGACTACCTGCCCGCCTTCTATGCCGACGCCGACGCGGTGCCGGCGTATCCGGTGTTCCTCAAGCCCGCGGTGGGCCAGGGCGCCCAGGGCGCCCGGCGCATCGACAGCCGGGCCCAGCTGGAGGAGGCTCTGGCCGACGGGACGGACTACGCCATCTGCGAGTATCTGCCCGGCGAGGAGTACACGGTGGACTGCTTCACCGACCGGCACGGAAAGCTCCGCCTGGTGAGCCCCCGCAGCCGGGAGCGGATCCGGGCCGGGATCGCCGTGCGCTCCCGCAATCTGCCGGAGGACCCGGCCATCACCGCCATCGGGGAGGATCTGAACCGGAGGCTCCGCTTCCGGGGCGCCTGGTTTTTCCAGGTGAAACGGAACGCCGCCGGGGCCTGCAGGCTGATGGAGGCCGCCCCCCGGGTGGCCGGCACCATGGGCCTGACCCGGAATCGCGGGGCAAACCTGCCGTTGCTGACGCTGTTCGACCGCTGGGGCTTTGAGGTGGACCTGCTGCTGAACGGGCAGGAGCGGATGCTGGACCGCGCCTTCATCACCCGCTACCGGAACGATCTGTGTTATCAAAGGGTCTATGTGGACTTTGACGACACGCTGATCCTGGACGGCAAGGTCAATGGAGAGCTGATGATGTTCCTCTACCAGGCCCGGGACGCGGGCAAGGAGCTGATCCTCCTGTCCCGCCACAGCCGGGAGCTGAGGGAGGACTTGAAACGCTTCGCCATCTCCGAAGACCTGTTCACCCGGGTGATCCGGCTGAAGGAGGGGGAAGAGAAGCCCGACTATGTTGAGCCGGACAGTATTTTTATCGACGATTCCTTTGCCGAACGGCGCCGGGTGAAGGAAGCCTGCGGCATCCCCGTGTTCGACGTGGACATGGTGGAGAGCCTGCTGGACTGGCGCTGCTGAAAAGGAGAATGCCATGCGCGAACAAATCATGGTCACCCGCTCCTCCCTGCCGCCCTTTGAGGAGTACTGCGCGGAGATCCGGGAGTTTTGGGACAGCCGCTGGCTGACCAACATGGGCGTCAAGCACCGGGCGCTGGAGGCGGCCCTGCGGGATTATCTGGGCTGCGAACACCTGGCTCTCTGCGCCAACGGTCACCTGGCCCTGGAAAACCTGCTGGAGGCCTTCGGGCTTCGCCGGGGCGAGATTCTGACCACGCCCTTCACCTTCGCCTCCACCACCCACGCCATCGTGCGCTGCGGCTGCAGGCCGGTGTTCTGCGATATCGACCCGCTGAGCTTCACCCTGGATCCGAAGGAGCTGGAACGGAAGCTGACAAAGGACACTGTGGCACTCCTGCCGGTGCATGTCTACGGCAATCTCTGCGACGTGGAGGCCATCGCCGACTTCGGAAAGCGCCACGGCCTGCCCGTGATCTACGACGCGGCCCACGCCTTCGGCGTGTTCCGGGACGGGGTCAGCGCCGCATGCTTCGGGGACGCGGCCATGTTCTCCTTCCACGCCACCAAGGTCTTCCACAGCATCGAGGGGGGCCTGGCCGTCTGCCGGGACGGGGAAACCCTGCAGCGTCTGAACGATCTGAAGAATTTCGGCATCCACGGCCCGGAGGAGGTGCCCTTCGTGGGCGGCAACGCCAAGATGAATGAGTTTTCCGCGGCCATGGGCCTCTGCAATCTGCGCCATCTGGCGGGAGAGATCGAAAAGCGCCGCCGCGCCGCGGAGCGCTATCGGGAGCGGCTCGAAGGCGTCCCCGGCCTGCAGCTCAATCCGGTGCAGGAGGGCGTGCGGTCCAACTACGCCTATTTCCCCGTGATCTTCGACGGATACAGGCTGGATCGGGACCAGGTCTTCGCCCGTCTGGCGGAGGAGGGGATCCACGCCCGCAAGTATTTCTATCCCCTGACCAACAGCTTCGCCTGTTATCGGGGCAGGCCGGGCTTCGACCCGGCGGACACCCCCGTGGCCGCCCATATCGCCGACCGGGTGCTGACCTTGCCGCTCTATGCGGACCTGTCACGGGAGGAAGTGGACTTTATCTGCGATACGATCCTGAGGTGATCCCATGCGACCCATTCTGAAAAGCAAAGCCTATCTCTATCTCACGGAATTCTTTGCCGGCATGTCTGTCATGGCGGTGGAGCTGGGAGCCAGCCGGCTGCTGGCGCCCTATTTCAGCTCCTCCCAGATCGTGTGGACCATCATCATCGGAACCATCATGATTGCCATGGCCCTGGGCAATGTCTACGGCGGCCGCCAGGCGGACAAGGACCCCAACCCGGACAAGCTCTACCGCCGCATCCTCATCGCCGCGGTCTGGATCGGGCTGATCCCGGTGCTGGGCAAGTACGTGATCCTTGGCATCTCGGCGCTGATGATCTTCTCCGTCAACGCAAACTATCTCATCTGGGCGGCCTTTGCCGCCTGCATGGTGATCTTCGTCTTCCCCCTGTTCCTGCTGGGCACGGTGACCCCGTCCCTGGCCAAGTTCACCATGGAGAATCTGGAGGACAACGCCCGGGTGGTGGGCTCCCTGGGGGCGGCCAACACCATCGGCAGCATCATCGGCACCTTCGTGCCCACCTTCGTCACCATCCCCGCCGTGGGGACGGCGATCACCTTCCTGATCTTTTCGGGGATCCTGCTGGCCCTGGCGCTGATCTACTTCTTCAGCGGCAAGGGCAGGCGGGGCGGCGCCGTCGCGGCCCTGGCCCTGTTCCTGCTGAGCTGCGTGTTCGGCCATTCCTCTCGCTTCGCCTTCTGGAAATCGGATCTGCGCTACGAGGGGGAGTCGGTCTACAACTACCTGCAGGTGGAGGAGACGGAGCGGAGCATCATCCTCTCCACCAACGTGCTCTTCGGGGTCCAGTCCATCAAGATGAAGGACGAGGGGCTCACCGGCATGTACTATGACTACGCCCTGGCGGCGCCGCTGATGGCCGGCGCGGGAGAGAAGGAGAGTCTGGACATCCTGATCCTGGGCATGGGCACCGGCACCTACGGCCGCCAGTGCCTGCGCTATTTTGACGGCGTCACCGTGGAGGGCGTGGAGATCGACGAGAAAATCACCGCCCTGGCCCGGGAGCATTTCGACCTGCCGGCGGAGATGAAGGTCACGACCTATGACGGCCGCGCCTTTCTCGCCGCGGTGGACACCCAGTATGACGTGATCCTGGTAGACGCCTACCAGGACATCACCATCCCCTTCCAGATGGCCTCGGTGGAGTTCTTCACCCTGGTGCGGGAGCACCTGAAGGACGGGGGCGTGATGGTGGTGAACATGAACATGCGCGGCGAGGAGGACAGCATCAACCAGTACCTGGCCGACACCATTTCCGCGGTGTTCTGCCAGGTGTACACGGTGGATGTGAAGGGGGACACCAACCGGGTGCTCTTCGCCTCCGACTGGCCGGGCCTCCGGGAGGCTCTGGAGCGGGGCGTCTCCCGCTGCGGCGATCCGGCGCTCCGCGGCCTGATGGGGCGGGTCCTCCCGGAGCTTGCGCCCTATGAGGCGGGGGACCGGGTCATGACCGACGATCGGGCGCCGGTAGAGCTGCTGAGCATGCAGGTGATGGACCAGCTCATCCACGGCGAGGTGGAATACTACCGGGCCGTCTACGAGAGAGAGGGGCTCCGGGGCCTGATCAAAGGCCTGTAAGTCCCTCAAGCTGTCGACAAAGCCAAAGGCTTTGCCGACAGGCGGGGCGCGCCCCGCTGCGCGCACTCACTTGCGGGAGACGTTCGCACACTTGCGGGGCGAGAAGTGTCTTTTGCGAGGTACACGCCCCCGCAAAAGACAGATTTGAACTTTATTCGCGCCTGCGGGCGCGAACTCTGCGAGGCTTGCTTTTTTGTGGCTTGCCTTGCCCGCGGAAAACCAACGTTGTCTATCGTCTCAAGGGCCTTTAAGTCTCTCCACCAGCTCGGTGCCGGGGTAATAGTGGGCCAGGATCCGGCGGTAATCCGCCCCCTCCCGGGCCATCACCGCCGCGCCGTACTGGCTCATGCCCACGCCGTGGCCGTAGCCGGTGACGGTGAAGAGGAAGCCCTCCTCCGTATACGCCAGGCTGAAGGCCGTGGAGCGCAGGGAGAAGAGCCGGCGCAGGGTCTTGCCCGGCACGGCCACGCCGCCCAGCTCCACGCTCTCCACCCGGCCGCTGCCGTCCCGCCGAAGGGGGCCGATCCAGCTCTCCGCCTCGCCGGAGAAATCCGCCTCCGGATAGGCCGAGAGGATCACGTCCCGAAAGTCGATGGGCGCGCAGAGCAGGGTGCTGACATAGCCGGGCACGTCCCGGGCGGTCTCGGGGCTGTCCACGCTGATCAGATAGGGCCGGGGGTTCCAGACGGCGCCGCTGTCCTCGGTGGCCCCGGCGGAAGAGGAGTGGAAGGCCGCGAAGATGGGCTCGCCCTCGTAGCACAGGATCTCCCCCGCGGTGGCGTCCACGGCGGCGCGCACCGGGGCCAGGTTCCGCTCATAGTCCGCGCCCCAGTTTTCCCGCAGCCGGTCCTCACTGAGCCAGGCCTGGCAGCAGGCGGGATCCGCGCAGACCTCCGCGTCGCCGTGCTTGCGGGAGGCTGCGCAGGACAGGGCGTAGCTCCGGGCGGCCACCGCCTGGGCCTTCAGGGCCTCTCCGGGGAAGGAGGCGGGCATCTCCGCCGCCACCACTCCGGTCAGATAGTCCTGCATGTCCATCTCCAGGATCTCGTCGCCGCAGAGGACCCGGATCGTCTGCGGGAGAGGCGTCCCCGCCGGCTGCGGCGGGGCCTGCTCCTCCGCGGCGGGGCTTTCCGCCGGGAGAAGCGGAGCGGTCTCCGTCTCCCGGGGAGGCTGGGCGGGCCTGTCCCGGAACACAAGGGGCAGCAGATAGACGAACAGCAGGGCGGAATAGGCAAGCAGCAGGGTCCTTTTCACGGCAAGGCCTCCATTCTTGGTACTTGACGGGGAAGTCAAATCAGCGTACAATCGTTGTTACTTGATCGGGCGGCGCTTCGCCGTCATTGGATTTTTACGGAAACGGAAGCGGAATTATGCGTACGAAACCTCTTGAGCTCAGCCTCTATGTGGCCGGCGCCGGCGCCTTCGGCGTGTTCCTGCGCTGGCTGGAAAACCAGCTGGCCTTCGACGAGGCGGATCTGGCCAAGCCCAGCGCCTTTCACGTCATGGTGATCGTCTTTCTGATCATCTGCGGCCTGGTGTTCTGGCGCTTTTTGCAGAAGATCGACCGCGCCAATTACGAAGTGCCGCCGGCCTTCCCCCGCGCGCTGGGAAGCGAAGTGAAGCTCCACAAGCTTTTGAGCTTCGTGGCCGGCTTTGCCATGGTGCTTGGCGGGCTGATGCTCTTTTCCAAGAGCGAGACGGACCCCTTCTCCGGCATGCTGCGGACCCTGGCCTTTCTGGCCCTGGCCTCCGGCGTGGCCTTCCCCCTGGTGCTGATGGAGGCGGAGCGGGAAGAGCCCCGCTATCCCCTGCTCTGCGTGCTGATGCTGCTGCCCATGCTGCTGTACGCGGTGTGGCTGATCTTCAGCTACCGCAAGAACGTCATCAACAGCGTGCCCCTGGGCTTCGGTCTGGACATGCTGGTGGCGATCCTCAGCATGATCGCCTATTTCCACATGGCCGGCTTCGCCTTCGGCGCGCCCAAGCCCTGGCGGGCGCTGCTCAGCGCCATGCTCAGCGCCTCGGTGTGCCTCATGTCCCTGGCGGACGGGCGCTACATGGGGCTGGAGATCATCCTGCTGGCCACGGCGGGGCAGATGCTGCTGTATATCTGGATCCTGCTGCAGAACCTGCGGCAGCGGGAGCGGAAGGTCATCATCAAGAAGGACGACGGCTTCGAGCATCTTTGAGAAGAGAACAGAAAACAGCCGGGAGGATTTCAAAAATCCTCCCGGCTGTTTTGTTGGGATTTGGGTTATAGCACGGATTTATTTCACGTTGTAGCTGATCTCCAGGGTGACGGTCTCTCCGCCGGAGAGGGTGAAGACCACCTCCACCGTGTAGAGGCCCTTTTCCAGCCCCGAGACCGGCCGCACGGTCCAGCTGCTGCTGTTGGTCTTGCCGGCCTTCACGGTGCTGCCCCGGCCGGTGTTGAGCTTGAAGCAGTCCGCTTGCTCGCCCTGCAGCTCCACGCTCTCGATCTTCGCGTCCACAGCGCCGCTGTTCTCCACGCTGAAGGGGGCGGCCTTGGGGGGATCCTCGCCCTCCCGCCCCGCGGAGAAGGCGGGCACCGTGATGGTCACAAAGGCGTAGTCCGCGGCCAGGGGCTCGCTGGGCTCGGCGCCAGGGATGACGGCCACGGCGGTGACGGTCACGCCCTCGGAGAGGACCAGCGGCTCTTCATAGAGCTGGCTGTTGTCCTCCCTGGGCTCGCTGCCGTCCAGCGTGTAATAGATCTCCGCGCCCTCGGGGGCGGTGATGGTCAGCGTCTTTTCCTCGGCGTAGGTGCCCTCCTCCAGGTCGAAGACGGGCGCCTCCGTCCGGAAGCGGAGGGTCAGGGTCAGATCCGCGTCCACCTGCTCCAGGGTCCAGCTGCCGTCCTCGTTCTCGGTGAGCAGGCCGGCGTCCGCCTCGGCGGAGACCAGCAGGAGCCCCTCGTGGGGGGTGATGGTGCAGACGCTGTCCTCGGTCAGATAAAGATCGTTCTCCAGCCCCTCGAAGTCGGCCAGGGCGCTGTAATCCTCGGCCATGGTGACCGTGTAATAGCCGTAGATGTGGCTTTCCAGCACCTCGTCCTCCCCGAAGGTGTACACCAGGGCCTCGTTGCGGTAGACGACGCCGCCGTTGTTGTAGACGGTGCCGCCGTTTGCATAGACGATGCCGCCGTTGTTGTACACCACGCCGTCGTTCAGGTAGACGAGACCGCCGTTGTTGTACACCAGGGCGCCGTTGTTGTACACGGTGCCGCCGTTATTGTACACGGTCTGGCCCGGCATGGCGTAGGCGCTTTCCTCCTCGGCCACAATCACGGGACCGTCCTCCTCCTGCTCTTCTTCCTCTTCCTCCGCGGGCTCTTCAGGCGCGGCGGCGGGGGGTTCCGGCTCGGCAGGGGTCTCCGGCTCCTGGGACGGGGCGGGCTCTTCGGGCTCGGCCGGCTCGACGGCGGGGGGATCGGTCTCGGCAGGCTCCTGGGTTTCGCCGCTCTCGCCCGGCGTCTCCTCGGGATCGGCCAGGGCTGCGGAGGGCAGCAGGCAGAGGATCAGCGCCAGCACCAGCAAAAACGCCAGATACTTCTTGATGCGCATAACTAAGCTCCTTTCTATGTTCATGAGGCTTTATATCTATTGTAATATTATACCGTTCTTTTCCCCCGCTGTAAAGCAACAAAACGGTAAAAAGAGACGGTCTCAAAGCTCGTTTTGAGACCGTCTCTTTTGAAATGCCCGGGCTTATTTTCCCAGAGCCGCCAGCTTCTTTTCCCGGCGGCGCAGGACCTCCTCGCTCTTGGGCTGGATGTCCCCGGCCCTGGTGAGGGCCCACTTGGTCATCACAGGGCCAAGGAGCTCATAGACCAGCACGGCAAAGAGCACGATGTTGCGGATCAGCGGCCCGTCCCCCGGCAGCTGGCCTGCGGTGACGCACATGCCCAGGGCCACGCCGGCCTGGGGCCAGAGGGTGATGCCCAGGTACTTGACCACCTTGGCGTCGCAGCCCATCATCCGGGAGGACTCCCGGGCGCCGAAGTACTTGCCCAGGCAGCGGGAGGCGATGTACACCAGGCCGATGAGCGCGGAGCTGGCCTTGGCAAAGACGCCCAGCTCCAGCTCCGCGCCGGAGAGCACGAAAAACAGCACCATCAGCGGGGAGGACCACTTGTCCGCCCGCTCCATGATCTCGTCCGACAGGGGGCAGAGATTGCAGAAGACGCTGCCCAGCATCATGCACACCAGCAGGGGCGAGAAGCCCAGGGTGGCGCGGCCCAGGGGGATGTCCAGCTTGGACAGGGCCACCGTCAGAAACACGAAGCCGATGGTCATGGCCACCCGGTTGCGGTTGGAGTGGAAGAGCCGCTCCAGCAGCGTCAGCACCCAGCCGGCCAGCGCGCCCAGCAGCAGGGAGCCGACGATCTCCAGCAGGGGGTTCACCGCCACGGAGAAGACGTCCACCGCGCCGTTGCCCAGGGCCTCCGCAATGCCGAAGGACACGGCGAAGAGCACCAGACCCACCGCGTCGTCCAGGGCGACGATGGGCAGCAGCAGATCGGTCAGCGCGCCCTTGGCCTTGTACTGGCGCACCACCATCAGCGTGGCCGCCGGTGCGGTGGCCGCGGCGATGGCGCCCAGGGTGATGGCGGCGGGCAGGCTCAGCACCTGGGGCGCGGCGAAGTGGAAGCCGATCAGCGCCAGATCCACCAGCAGGGTGGTGAAGACGGCCTGCAGGATGCCGATGACCGTGGCCTGCTTTCCGGTCTCCCGCAGCTGGGAGAGGCGGAACTCGTTTCCGATGGAAAAGGCGATGAAGCCCAGGGCCACGTCGGAGATCAGGCCCAGCCCGTCCAGCTCCTCATAGCTGGCAAAGCCCAGGCCGGGGATGGCCAGGGCGCCGATCAGACTGGGCCCGATCAGCACGCCCGCCACCAGATAGGCGGTCACGTCCGGCAGCTTCCAGATATTCATGATGCGGGTCATCATCAGACCCGCGAAAATCGCAACGGATAAAGACAGCAGTTCTGTCATGTCAACCTCAACTCCTTCAAAGCGCCCCGCTATTCTACGCTTCCCCGCGGCAAAATGCAAGCAGAAAACCCGTTGGAATTCATAAGAATCCAACGGGTTTTTTGGTGGTATTGCCTAATAATCTTCGCTCACCAGTCGTATTCCGGTTCCTCGGAGAAGTCCAGGTCCCGTTCGATCACGATGGTCCTTCCGTAGCTTTCCAGATACTGCACCACGGTGATGTGGAGCGTCCCGCTCTCCGGCGCCCAGTCGGGCTTGGGGAAGAGGAAGCGGGCGGTATAATAGGACGGGCCAACGTAGTCCCCAAAGGAATAGGCCTCCTGCCGCTCCTCATAGGTGACGCTGTCCGGGTCGATAGGACGGCCATCGATGGAGAAGGAGACGCTGAGGGTGTTCCACTTCACCGCGTCGGGATCGTCCAGCACCAGGCTCACGGGCAGATCGGACTCGTAGGTCCCGAAGCGGAAGCAGCCGGGGAAGTTCCAGTCGGACTTCTCGGTGTCCTTCGGCCAGTAGCGGACGCCCCAGCCCAGCTCGGGCCGGGCAATCAGATCCCGCTCCTCGGTGACCGGCGCGCCGTCCTTTTCATAGACGATCACGGCGTGCAGCGCCAGCTCCTCCGGGAAGGTGTTCAGGGCCTCGTACTCCCCCATGTGCTCGAAATAGAGATCGTCCACTTCCACGCCGGGCAGCTCCAGCTCGCCGGAAGCCAGATCCTCCGGACCCAGGGTAAAGCTGGTCACCGGCAGATCCAGGATGGGCTCCCGCAGCTCCAGATCGACGGAGGTAAAGGCCTCCGGCACGGTGAGGATCAGGCGGACGTAGCTGGTGGAGGAGAAGTTGTAGAACAGGATCTCGCAGGCCGGCTCCGGCTCCGGCGTGGGCTCGGGGGTCGGCTCCGGCGTGGGCGCCGGGGTGGGCTCCTGCGTGGGTTCGGGCGTGCTCACGGGCGCGGGAACCGGCTCGCCGCCGGGCTCCGCCGGTCTCAGGGGCGTCTCTCCCCGCAGTCTCCCCGCCAGCAGCAGGAGCAGCGCCCCCGCCGCCAGAAGATAGAGCAGCCTGCGTCTTCGTTTTTTGCCGGACGCCTCTTCCTCCGGCGGGCGGAGAGGCGGAAACTCCTCCGGCGGCGGAACGGCCTCCGCCGCGGGGGCCGGAAATTCCTCCGGCGGGAAGGCCCACTCTTCCGGCGGGGAGAGGGGATCGTACTCGTGCTTCATGGCGGCACTCAGCGCTGATGCAGATCCAGCTGCGGGAAGGGCACCTCCACCTCCAGGGCGCGGAAGCCCACCAGCAGCTCCCGGTTCAGAAGGCGCGCGCCGGAGTAGATCTTGTCCTCCGGCACCTCGGCGATGAAGCGCAGGGTGACGCCGGAGGGAGCCAGCTCCTGCACGCCCAGGTACACCGGCTCGCTGAGGAACACGTCCTTGTGGGCCTCAAAGATCCGGGTCATGAGGCCGGGCAGCTTCTTCTCAAAGGCCGGCAGGTCCGTCTCATAGGGGATGTCGATGTTGCTGACGGCCAGGGAGGCGTTGTCGGAGCGGTTGAGGATGTTCTTCATGTCGGAGTTGTTGATGATCTTGATGTTTTTGCCGGCGTCGATGATGGAGGTGGTGCGGATGCCGATCTCCTTGACGGTGCCGCGGAAGCCGTTGACCTCCACGATGTCACCCACGTTGTACTGATTTTCAAAGAGCATGAAGGTGCCGGTCACCAGATCGGCGATCAGGCTCTCCGCGCCGAAGCCCAGCACCAGGGCCAGGATCCCCACGGTGGTGACGATGGTGGACAGATCCACCCCCAGGATGCTCAGGCCCCAGCAGAGGATCACGATGAGGGCGATGTACTTGAGCAGGCTGGCAGCCAGGGTCAGCAGGGTGCGCAGGCGGTGGGAGCGGGGGTGAAGGAAGCTCAGCACCAGGGTCAGAAAGCTCTCGGCCGCCAGCACCGCGAAGGCCATGGCGCCGGCCTTGACAAGGGGGCTCCGGGTGGACTGGAACAAGGCGAACAGGCCTCCGGCCAGGGCGGCGAACAGGACCAGCCGGATCGCACGGGAAGCCACATGGTTTTCTTTCATAGCGGGAACTCCTCTCGTTGCTTTATGTACTTATTGTAATAAACCGACCCTCTTCCGTCAAGAAGAAAAGCACCCGAGCGGCTCCTATGGGCAAAAAAAAGGGGCGGACTGAGATCTCAGTCCGCCAGAACAGGGTTGTGGGATAAAGATATGAGCCGATCTTCCGTCGGAAGACCCCTTGGATAAGCTGTGCCTGTAGCATAGCGCGTTCCGGCGCTTTTGTAAAGAGCGAAGGGACACTACTTTTGTCGAAGGCGGCTTTTTTGCATATTGTTTTCGCCTGAGGGCATACTAAGGCCGACATCACAAGTGTGAAACCGGAACCGGCGGGCGGGGCCCGCTGATTCGGAAGAGAGGAGATTGTCTTATGATCCTGGATCGCATCGCCCTGACCCTGGCCATCATCGGCGGCCTCAACTGGGGCAGCGTGGGCCTGTTCCGCTTTGACCTGGTGGCCTGGCTCTTCGGCGGCCAGACCGCCACCGTCAGCCGCGTGATCTACACCCTGGTGGGCCTGTCGGCCATCTGGTGCATCTCGCTGCTGTTCCGCAGCGACGCCGTCACCGACGAATAAGGAAACGGGAGAGCACGCTCTCCCGTTTCCTTATTCGCATTTCGCCCATGAGGGCCGTCGAGGACGCCGGCGCCTACCAGGCTTATTTGAAGCGGAGTCCGGGGCGGTAGAACTCGAAGATCACCGTGTCCTGGCCCTTTTCGCTGGCGGGGTCGTGGGAGGTCCAGCAGACCTTCATGGCGCCCAGCAGCTCCGAAAGCCGCACCGTCAGCGGGCGGCGGACCAGCTTGTAGGCGATGAACTGGGGCCGGGCCAGGAAGTTCAGCAGGCAGCGGCTGAGCACAAAGCTCAGAGGCTTGCTGAAGCCGTCCTTCACATAGTCCTTCACCGGGGACGCCAGCTGGCCGCGCAGCAGATCCTTCCCGTGGAAACGGAACCAGGCCACGATCCTGGGGTTGAAGCTCTCCACGCACGCCTCGCCCTTGTAGCCCTGCAGCAGGGCGTAGGTCTTTTGGCAGAGCTCCTGGTTGCGCCGGCCGTTTTTCAGCTCCACGATCAGGGGGCCCCGGCCGCCGATGGTCTTCATCACATCGGAGAAAAGCGGGATACGCTGCTCCGTGCCGCAGAGGCGCATGGTCTGCAGCTCGTCAAAGCTGAATTCATCCACCCGCCCGTGCACGCCGCAGACCCGGTCCAGGGTGTCGTCGTGAAAGACCACCACCTGGCCGTCCTTCGAAAGCTGCACGTCCAGCTCCGCGCCGTAGCCCGCCTCGGCGGCCAGGCGGAAGGCCTCCAGGGAGCTCTCGGGCACGGACTTGTCCCGGCTGTGCAGGCCCCGGTGGGCGATGTTCGCGCCGAAGAAGGGCGCCTTCTGCCGCTGGGCGGCCCGACCGGGCGCGCTCAGAAACACGGGCAGCGCCGCAGCCGCGGCGGCGCCCAGGCAGAGCTTGAACAGAGTCTTCTTTTCCATCTTCCAAATACCTCCTCGGGGGCTCCGTCGGACGCCCCTTTTGTTGTTTGTGCCTCCCGCGCGTGGGAAGGAAAACCCGGCTCCGGGGACCGGAGCCGGGGAATTGCCGCAGGGTTCAGACTCAGTCGTCCGCGCCCAGAGCCTCCAGGCCGGTGACATTGGCCACCTTGCCGGACTTGATGTTCTTGACGAAGGCGGTGAACACCGCAAAGCTCAGCACCGTGAGGATGGTGGCGTAGACCGGCAAGGCCCGCCAGGCGCCGGCGGCCCTCAGGATGTAGCCCAGCAGCACCGGGGTGATGGTCTGGGCGGACATGCTGGAGGCGTAGTAGAAGCCGGTGAAGCGGCCGATCTTCTTGGAGTTGCAGAGCTCCACCACCATGGGGAAGGAGCAGTTGTGCACCAGGGCCATGCCGAAGCCCTTCAGCGCCCAGACCACGTACAGCAGCGCCGGGAAGGCCAGCTGCACGCCCTGCTCCACCGTGCCCTTGGGGCGGACGAAGCACATCAGGATCAGGCCGATAAAGGTGATGGTCAGACCGGAGGAAATGGTCCACTTGCGGCCAACCCGGTCGGCGACGAAGCCGGCGATGGCGAAGCCAAACACCGAGGCCAGGCCGCCGACGATGATCATGGTGCTGGTGAAGCGGGAGCTGGAGCTCAGGAAGTAGATGACGTAGTTGCCGATGTAGGTGCCCAGGGCGTTGTCGCTCATGAACCAGAGAAACTCCGCGCCGAGAATGGCAAAGAGCATGTTCCGGTTGGCCTTGGACATGGGCTTGTCGTCGTCGATGGGGGCAGCCACGGCGGCCAGCTCCTCGCCCAGGGCGATCTCACCCTTCAGCTTTTCGGCCAGCTCGTTCTCCTTGATGGTCTTGAACAGCACCAGGGCGGAGATGACCATCAGTGCGGAGGCGATGATAAAGGGCAGCTCAATGACCCAGATGTTGCGCTGGGCGGGCTCGGTGGCGTCAATGTACTTGCTGAGCACAAAGACCATGCCCAGCACCGTGGCGAAGGCGCCGCCGAAGTAGCCCATGATGTTGATGATGCCGTTGGCCCTGGCCCGCAGGGGCTTGGGGGTGATGTCCGGCATGAGGGCGACGGCGGGGTTGCGGTACATCATCATGAAGATCAGGACGATGCCCATGGCGACGATCATGCCGACGATGTTGTGGTTATGGAAGAACAGGGGGATGAAGGGGAAGGCCACGGCGGACACGAAGGTGCCCACCAGGATGTAGGGCATCCGCTTGCCGATGCGGGTGTGGGTCCTGTCGGAGATCCGGCCGAAGATGGGCAGCAGGATCAGGGCGGCCAGGTTGTCGCAGGCCATGATGACGCCGACGATCCACTGCACGTCCAGGATCTTGTCCGGATCGCTGACCTTCAGCTCGGCGGAGGTCATGCCGTAGAACTTGTGGGCAAAAATGTCCGTCAGAAAGGTGGGGCACCAGGAATCGTAGACCTGCCAGAGCAGCAGGATGCCGAAGAAGGCGAAGCCGATGAGGGCGGTGCGCGAGTAATTGAGCTTCAGGCCGCCGTTTTTCGGGGCCGCGGGCTCTGCTTCCTTGCGCTTGAACAGCTTGAACATACACATCTCCCTTTCCGTATCGTTTTCGGGATTTCTGCGTCTATCTTACTCCCGTTTTGGGCGTTTGTAAACAAAAAATCCATGCGCCGCGCCCCGAAACGGGGGCTGCAGGCGCATGGCTGATCTGGCGCTGCTCTTGGGCCGCGTCGGGCAAAACGGAGCCGGGCTGCCGCAGGCGGGGATCAGCGCTCCTCGCACTCGGGCATCAGTTCCTGGGAGATGATGGTGAACAACTCGTCCAGCTTTTCCGCGTCCTCGGAAGAGAAGCGCTCCTTCATGCGCTGCACCACCTTCTGCTCGTAATTGGTGAGCTGGCGCAGGTAGTTGTAGTACTTCTCCGAGAGGATCAGGTGATACTCCCGCCGGTCGATCTTGGAGTTTGCCCGCTCCAGATAGCCCTTTTTGATCAGGTTGTTCACCTTGTAGGTGGCGTTGGACTGGGAAATGTTGAGGAAATCCGCAAATTCGCTCACCGTGGGCTCGTCCAGGATCTGGATGACCTCCAGCGCGAAGGCCTCCATGGCGGTCAGGGCGCCGTCCTGCTCCCGCACCAGCTCAAAGATCTTCCGATAAAACTGCAGCTTGAACTTATCGTATACTTCAAGAAAGCTGTTTTCCAGCATGATCCTTTCCCCCTCCGGGCTTGCTTTCACGATTTCCATGATAATCCTTTTTTTAGGAAAAGGCAAGAGAAGTGCAACAAAATTTTTAAATATTCTTTTCGTGACCAATCTGTGAATTTTCCTGTCCCGGGCTGGAAACCCTTGACATTGGCTGCGCGCGGTGCTATATTAGCACTCGTAAGAAGAGAGTGCCAACAGTCGGAGTGCGAGAGTGCTAACAGGGTGCGTCTTATGGTCATCAGCGAGAGAAAAAAGAAGATCCTGGCCGCCGTGGTGGATGAGTACATCCGCACCGCGGAGCCGGTGGGCAGCAAGGCCATCGCCCAGAGCGGCGAGCTGCACTGCTCCTCCGCCACCATCCGCAACGAGCTGGCGGAGCTGGTGAGTCTGGGCTACCTGGAGCAGCCCCACACCTCCGCAGGCCGCGTCCCCACCCCCATGGGCTACCGGATGTATGTCAACGAGCTCATGGCCAAGCAGAAGATGAGCCTGGAGGAGACGGAGGAGATGAACCGCCGTCTGAACCAGAAGCTCCAGGAGCTGGACGACACCATTCGGGACGTGAGCAAGCTGGCCTCCCAGCTCACCGATTACCCCGCCCTGGCCCTGACGGCCCAGAGCTCCGTGACGGTGAAGCGCTTCGACCTGATCTACGTGGACGCCAACACCTTCATCCTCGTGCTGATGCTGTCCAGCAACGCGGTCAAGAGCAAGCTGGTGCATCTGCCGGTGTCCGTGGACGCGGACATGGTCCGGCGTCTCTCCACCCTCTTCAACGCCAGCTTCACCGGCGTCTCCGAGCAGGAGATCACGCCCGCGCTGATCCACGCCACCGAGCGGGCGGCGGACGACAGTCTGGGGCTGACGGCGGTGATCTCCGCCTTTGTGCTGGAGACCCTGGGCGAGGCCAACACCCCCACCGCCTTCCTCTCCGGCGAGAACCGGCTGCTGAACCAGCCGGAGTTCCGGGACCCGGACAAGGCCCACAAGCTCATGAGCTACCTCTCCGGCGGAGGCTACATCCTCCCCGCGGCGGAGAGCCTGGGCGGCAGCGACGAGGTGCGGGTGCTCATCGGGCCGGAAAATGTGGCCGAGGAGCTGAAGGACTCCAGCGTGGTCATCGCCAGCTATGACGCCGGGGACAACACCCGTGGCCTGATCGGCGTGGTGGGGCCCACCCGGATGGACTACTCCGCCGTGGCCGCCAAGCTCAGCTTCCTGGCCGCCGGCCTCAGCCGCCGCCTGGGCGGAGGCGAGGCGCCCCCCGCGGGCATGCACAACAAACTCATCATCAAGGAGATAGAGGACGGACATGAACGAAGAAAAGGATAAGAAGGAGACCGCACCCGAGACCGAGGCGCAGCCCGTGCCGGAGGAACCTCAGGAGAGCCCTGAGGAGGAAAAAACCGACAAAAAGGCTGACAAAAAGGACGAAAAGAAGGAAAAAAAGTTCGGCCGGAAGAAAGAGGACGAGCGCGTCGCCGCCCTGGAGGCGGAGAAGGACGCCCTGGAGAAAGACAAGGCCGCCCTCAACGACAAGTATCTGCGCATCTGCGCCGAGTATGACAACTTCCGCCGCCGCAGCCAGAAGGAGAAGGACAATCTCTACGGCGAGATCAAGGCCAACACCGTGCAGCAGTTCCTGCCGGTGTACGACAATCTCACCCGGGCCCTGAAGCAGGGCACCGAGGACGAGGCCTACCGCAAGGGCGTGGAGATGATCATGACCCAGTTTGAAAACACCCTGGAAAAGCTGGGCGTGAAGAAGATCGAGAGCCTTGGGCAGACCTTTGACCCCAAGCTCCACAACGCCGTCATGCATGTGGACGACGAGGAGCAGGGCGAGAACACCATCGTGGAGGTCTTTCAGGAGGGCTTCACGGTGAACGACAGGGTGATCCGCTTCGCCATGGTCAAAGTGGCAAATTAGTTTTGAGAGCGTGTCATCCTGAGCATAGCGAAGGATCTTACAGATAAAACGTATACACATCACTTTTCATATAGGAGGACAAAAAAATGAGTAAGATTATCGGTATCGATCTCGGTACAACCAACAGCTGCGTGGCCGTCATGGAGGGCGGCGAGGCTGTCGTCATCGCCAACGCCGAAGGCGCCCGCACCACCCCGTCCGTGGTGGCCTTCACCAAGAACGGCGAGCGCATGGTGGGCCAGGTTGCCAAGCGCCAGGCCATCACCAACCCCGACCGCACCATCTCCTCCATCAAGCGCGAGATGGGCTCCAACTACCGCGTCACCATCGACAACAAGGCCTATACTCCCCAGGAGATCTCCGCCATGGTGCTGCAGAAGCTGAAGGCGGACGCCGAGGCCTATCTGGGCCAGACCGTCACCGAAGCGGTCATCACCGTCCCCGCCTACTTCACCGACGCCCAGCG
>JAFRQP010000104.1 GCA_017428565.1 Oscillospiraceae bacterium | reverse complement strand
ATCGGAAACGGATCGTAAGTACGGCAAGTATTGTCACACCATAGCGTACAATATTTGCGCAAATAACGAAGATGCGGAGGAATGCGTGAATGATACATGGTTTAGCGCGTGGAATATGATGCCTGACAAGCGGCCTTCTATAATGATACCTACGTTGATGGCACGTCACAGAGTCAAACGTCCCGCCATAAGCATGGAGGGAGGCACGAAACTTTTCCTACGGAGCGGCTCGCCCCGCCGCCGTCTGACCCTTGCCTTTGAAAAACCGAGAACTTTACGATCCGCACTGCATGAGAGTGCGGATTTTGTCTTTCTCCGTCGAAATGTGTCTCACCGTGAGACACATTTTTCATGCCCATCTTTGCCATACTAAACCATATCGCCACAGGAAAGGAGCGGGAGCCTATTATCGTTTCCACGATCAAAAACGAAAACGCCGTGGTGCAGATCCACGACGATTATATTGAAGACATCGACGAAAACGCGGCGCGGCTGAAGGAGATCCTGACGAAAGCCCACAAGCGCCGCAAGGCGGCAGCAAAGCCCGCAGCCGCACAACGAAATTCTTACGCGCCGCAGCTATAATCTGCGGCCTTTTTCTATAAATTGCCGCGCCCGAAAAATTGACAGGCTGTGGCCGATTTGAGATAATATCGACAGAAAGGAGGCCCCCATGGAGCAATATATTGAATATCTCCGTAAATCTCGCTTTGACCGTGACTATCTGGACTTGAGTGTGGAGGAAACGCTGAAACGGCACCAGGAAATACTGGACAGACTGGCGAGAGACAGAGGATTCTATGTTGCGAAGGTGTACCGGGAGGTCGTATCCGGCGAATCCATCGCCGCCCGGCCTGAGGTGCAGAAGATGCTGGAGGAAGTTTCTTCCGGCATGTATACCGGGGTGCTCGTTGTCGATGTGGAGCGTCTGGCCCGCGGCAACAGCGCGGATCAGGCGTATATCAGCCAGGTCTTTCAGTTCTCGGACACGAAGATCATCACGCCGAGCAAGACCTACGATCCGACCGATGAATTTGACCAGGAGTATTTCGAGTTTGGCCTGTTCATGAGCCGGAGGGAGTACAAGACCATCAACCGGCGTCTTGTCCGGGGGCGGCAGAGCTCGGCCAGCGAGGGGAAATACGTCGGCAGTATCGCGCCCTACGGCTACGAGCGCGTGAAGCTGCAGGGCGAGAAGGGCTATACGCTCCAGCCCAACCCGGCGGAGGCAGAGGCCGTGCGGCGGATGTTTGAGCTGTATGTCCGGCGGCAGGGTACGAAGATGATCGCCAACGAGCTGAACGACAGCAAGATCCCGACGCGGCACGGCGGGAAGTGGGACGCCTCGACCGTGGGCAACATCCTGATAAACCCCGTCTATCTCGGCAAGATCAAGCGCGGCTACGTCAAGGAGACGAAACGCCTGGACGAGCGGGGCAACGTGGTGTCCAGCTATCGGCATTGCAAGGACGTGGAGGACTACGATCTGTACGAGGGCCGCCACCCCGCCCTGATCGACGAGGCGCTCTTTGAGAAGGCCCAGCGCATCCGCAAGGAAAACTATGTCGGCCCGAAGGTGAAAAAGCAGTACGAGCTGGCCAATCCCTTCGCCGGGGTGATGGTCTGCGCGGAATGCGGAAAGCCCATCGGCCGCAAGGTCTCCTCGAAAAACCACCCCAACCCGCCCCGCGTGGCCTGCACCAATCCGCACCACTGTCACAACCGCTCGGCCAGCTTCGCGCTGGTGGAGACGGAGATCCTGAACGCGCTGCGGAGCTGGCTGGACGGCTACCGGATCAAGCTGGACACCGTGGGCTTCGCGGAGGACATCGCGGACTGCCGGCGGCAGCTCGAGCGCATTGCGGCGGAGCGGGAGAAGCTGAAGGCGCAGCTCGACCGCGCCTACACGCTGGTGGAGCAGGGCGTCTACAGTCTGGAGGTCTTCGGAGAGCGCCGCGACAAGCTGACACGCGAGCTTTCCGAATGGCAGGAGCAGCAGGACGCCGCCGAGCGGAGCCTTGCGCAGTTCGAGGCGGACGAGAGCACGCAGCAGGAGATTATCCCGCAGACGGAAACGCTGCTCGCCGGCTACGACGACATGAGCGCGCAGGAGCGAAACGAGCTCCTGAAGACCATCCTTTACAAGATCGAATACTACCGGGGAGAGGACGGGATCGTGTCGATCGACCTGTATCCGCGGCTCCCCAAAGCATAGAACTGCTGTCGTCATCATGCGGTGACCCATGTCTTTGTCAACGACCCCACCCGGGGCTACGGCATCAGCATCCAGGACATGCTGGCCGCCGCCGGTCTGGAGGAGCGGGCGGCATAAAAAAGAAACGCGCGGATCTCGGCAGAAAAACCAGGATCCGCGCGTTTCGCTTGGCTGCCGCGCTGCGGCGGGGAAAAGGAAAGGGGCCTTCTTCGTTTCAGCGGATGGGCGGAGGCTGCAGCTTGGCGAGCTTCTGCGACAGAGTGCCCAGTACGAGTATCGTTTCCACGCAATCCGGTTCCGATTCATAAGCCGGGTCGTTGGTGTAGTGGGCCAGGAGTTTGTTTACGCATAAATAGAGGATTTCCAGCTCCCTCGCCGTATACTCCTGGACCATGCCGATCCAGGCCAACAGCTCCGGGTCAGCCCATCCTTCCTCCTTGCTGATGATCTCGACAGCGCGCCTGAGCGCCAGGAACTCCTTCCCCGAGGAGAGGGCAAGCGTGTGGAAGGAAGTCCTGCGCCCGCCGCAAGCCTCGCAGTAGCCGTCTTCGCCAAAGCGATGGGGCAGCGGTCTCCCCCTTCCGCATATGGTGCAGATCTCCCGGCACATGCGGGCGTGCCGCTGCCAATTGTGGGAGACCTTGATCATGCCGCATTTGGAGCAGCGCGCCATACAGTCCTTCGGGTCCTGCACCCAGGTGTGGATGCAGGCGTCCGGCTGCCGTGTGACGGGCACCGGCGTGACCGGAGGCTGCGAGACGGGCTCCGGCGCGACCGGCTGCCGGAGCTTTTCCATGCTGTCCTTCGCGCCGCAGTCCGGACAGACCTTGTACCAGCCCGTGCGCATCTTTCCGCAGCTTTTGCATACAAAGCGGTAGGCGGGGACCTGCGGATTGTCCGCCTTGGGCGTGTAGCGGGTTGTGCCGCCCTCCTTGACTTCCACCCAAAGCGAGTAAAAACCAAAGAACAGACCGCAGATCATGAAAATCACGCCTGCGCCGTCCGCGCCTTGGGAGAACGCAAGAATGGCGAGGCCAAGCGCAACCGCCGTCCGCAAAATCATTTTGATCATAGAGGTTCCTCCTGCGAGTTGGATTTCGCCTCCTGCGTCTTTATTTGGCGTCGCCGCAGGCAAAATCAAGGTTAAAGCTCGGCACGCCGCCCACGTTGGCCAGGAGCAGCGAAAGGCTCAGCCTGCCGTTTCTCCAAACGATGCTGCGATAGCCCGACACGGGGTCCTGATAGTTCGTTTCCGGTTCGCCGAGAAGCTCGGTGTAATAGGTCTCCGCGCTGGATAAGACGTATCTTGTGGCGGCGTTGTCTCTTTCTCGCAGATAGACCATGTAGTAGACCCGGGACAGCTTCCCGTCTGTGTATTCCACGAGAAGGTTGATACCCAGGGGAGACAGGCGGTGATCGGAATCAAAGCCCTCCGGCCGCATACGGTACTCCGGGGTGTACGCCTCCCCGTACTTCGTATCGCCCAGCTTTTCTCCCAGCAGCGCCGCGACCTCCTCCGGACTCATGCCGAAGCGCAGGCCGCCGGGCAGCTTCAGATCGATCTCCTCCTCCGCGGCGCCGCAGGCGCACAGCGCCAAGAGCAGGGCAAGGGTGAGCAGGATGGCAAGTGGTTTTCTCATACAACAGGCTCCTTTGCGCATTCTCAGCAGTCCGGCTTATTTCTTCTTCCCGACAAGCGTAAGGATCAGGCCCAGGGCCGCGGCGATCCCGGCATAACCAAACCCGCACTCGGAAAAATACAGCGGAAAGGCAAGGCTCGGATCCATGGTCACATACTCTTTCAGAGCCATTTGCTCATAAAATTCCGCGCTGGGTCTGCCGCTTGGCGCGGCGCCAAACACCAGAAAACGCCATTTGTACAGAAGAAAGGCCAGCGCCAGACATCCGCCGATCAAAAGGATCAGACCGAGGATCCTGGTCGTGCTCGTTCCCGAAGAGGGCTTTGCGTTGGGCATGGCTTTCAGGCCGGGGGTGGGGGTGTTGTTCTCGTTCATCACAGTTCTTCCTTTCTTGATTGTTTTTTTCGCGCCGCGCCTTGATGTTGCCCGCCGCGGCGGGCCGGGCCTGGAACGGTTTTTCGTGCAGACGCGGGCGTCCGGCAGCGCCCGCGCCCCGGCGGGAGGCACTTGCGAAAAACGGCGTTTTCTGGTATAAAACAAGGGAAAACCCCGGTTTTGCCGCCCGGAACAGACCTGATTATACCATGCCGGCGGCTTTCTCCGGGGCCAAACAGTCGAATCCGCAGGTTTACATGCCGAATCCGCACAAGAGGAGGATCTGCCCATGCCCTTTTGGATCTATGCCGCGGTCAGCGCGGCCTATTTGCCCTGCTTCGTCCTGCTGGCCAAAAACGGCGGGGGCGGGGAGCCGCCGCGCCGCCGGCTCGTCATGGCGCTGCTCCTGCTGCTCTTCCCTGCCAGCCAGCTTCTGCTCCTGGCGGGGCTGTATCCGCCTCTCGCGCCCCGGGACAGCGTTCCCGGCACGGCGGAGCTGCTCCCGGCGCTGCTGCTGTGCCTGCTCTCGGGCCTGGGTCTTGCGGCCACGCTGCGCTATGTGATCCGCTCCATGGCCCTGCGGAGCCGCAACGCGGCGCTGCAGCGCCGGATCGAGGAGCAGCTCGCCCGGTACAAAAGCCTGGGGGAGCAGGACCGGGCCATACGGCGCTTCCGCCACGATCTGGACAACCATCTCTACACCATCCGCATCCTGCTGCGGGACGGCAGGCGGGAAGAGGCCGCCGACTATGCCGGGCGGCTCTCCCGGCTGCAGCGGGAGGCCCTGGGAGAGGAGGCGGAGCCGTGAGCGCGCTCACCCTGTTCGCGGTGAACCTTGTGTGCTGGGTCATGTGGTTCGCGGCCTTCAACCTGCTGCTGGAGCGGCGGCTTTCCCTGGGCCTGACGCTGCTGATCGAGCTGGCCCTTTTCCTGCCCTACTACTATCTCACCCAGCTGCTCACCGGCTTTCTTACCGACGCCCGGGCCCTGCTGGGCGTGGCGGAGCTCCTCTGCGCCGTGCTGCTGCTGTACCGGGACAAGTGGCTGCGCAAGTGCCGGGTGGTGCTGCTGGTGATGCTGCTGATGTTCCTGTCCGAGCTCTTTGCCGCGGCCGTGCTGCCGCCGGAGATCTTCAATCCCGGCATCGGCGGCGAAGAGCAGCAGCCCTATCCCCTCTTCGCCTACGGGCCTTACCTCTTTTCCCAGGCGCTGCTGCTCTGCGCGCTGGTGCTGGTGGGCCGGCGGCTGCGGCGCAGGGGAGAGAACGGCCGGGGCGGCGCGGGGCAGCTGCTGTTTCTGCTCTTCCCCGCAAGCCAGCTTCTGCTGATCGTCATCTGGATCCGCTTGGTGGGCCAGGCAGGCGGCGTGCCGGACGCCGGCTTCGTCCTGCTGGGCGTGTTCCTCTGCGCGGCGGCGGACGCGGCCCTGGCCTTTGTGCTGAACGCCGCGGCGGAGAGCGCCGCCCTGCGCAGCAAAAACGAGCTCCTGCGGGAGCAGGAGCGGGCCCAGACCGCGTTCGGCGCCGCGCTGGCCGGGCGGCAGGCGGAGCTCCGCGCTCTGCGGCGGGACATTTTGGACCGGGCGGAGGAGCTCCGGGACCTGCTGCGCCGGGGCGAGGAGCGAGAGGCGGCCCTCCGCGTCCGGAGCCTGCAGGAGCGCTGCGGCGCCGAGGCCGGGCGGCTCCCCGGCTGCGAGGACGCGGCTGCGGCCAGCTTCCTCTATCACCGGAAGCGGGAGCTGGAGGCCGCCGGCGTCCGGCTGGAGCTGGCCCTGGCGATCCCCGCGGGGCTGGGCCTGGAGGAGACGGATCTGATCTGCGCCCTGGGCAATCTCCTGGACAACGCCGCCGAGGCGTGTCGGGAGAGCCCGGAGCCGGCGATCCGCCTGCAGGCGGAATACCGGGCGCCCTATCTGCATATCGAGACGCGAAACCCGGTCCCCGCGCCCGACGCCGCCGGGAAGCGAAAGCCCCGGCGCATCCCCCGGCTGGAACGGGGCCTGGGCACGGAGATCCTGAAAAGTCTGGCGGCGCGCTGCGACGGCCAATTCCTCACTGCGGTCGAGGCGGGGGAATACCGGGCGAGCCTGATTCTGAAGGAGGAAGCGCATGAAGCTTGCGATCTGTGACGACGATCCCGTGCAGCGGGACTATGCCGCCCGGACGGCGGAGCGGGAGCTGGCGGACCTGGCGCCGGAGATCCGCTGCTTTCCCGGGGCGCAGCCCCTGCTGCGGGAGATCCGGGAAAAGGGCTGGACGCCGCAGATCGCGGTGCTGGATATCGAGCTGCCGGGGGAGAGCGGCATCGACCTGGCGCGGGAGCTGAACCGCCTGGCGCCGGACTGCCGGGTGATTTATCTGACGGCCTACCCCGAGCGCGCCCCCGAGGCCTATGAGACGGAGCATGTCTGGTTCGTACTGAAGAGCCGGGCAGAGGAGTTTTTGCCCGCGGCCCTGCGGCGAGCGCTGACGCAGAGCGGAATAGGCCCGGCGCGCGGCCTGCTGCTGCGGACCCGGGGGGAGACGCGTCTGCTGCCTCTGGAGGAGATCCTCTATCTGAGCCGGGAGGGCCGCCGGGCCCAGATCGTGACCGAAACGGGGGTCTTCTATTCCTCCAGACGCCCGGCGGAGCTGATCCCGGCGGAGCTGGAGAAGGCCTTCGTCCGCTGCCACCAGGGCTACTGGGTCAACCTGGAGAAGATCCGCCTGCTGGACCGGAACGAGTTCGTGCTGAGCGACTCCCGCCGCGTGCCCATCAGCCGCGTCTTCCGGGCCGCGGCCCGGGAGAGCTTCTTCCGGCGCGTCCGCGGAGAAGAACCCTGATCGTCCTTCCCGTCGGAGGGGAAAAGCGGGAAGATGCCAAACGTTCGTGAGACTGTCAAAAAACCTCGCTGAAATGTCAACGGACAGAGCAGCAGGGGAGCTCGAGGGGGCAAGGCCCGCCTCGAGTACAATAGCCCGCCGCTCGAAAAGCCTTGAAAACCAAGGCTTTTCGAAAACAGCATT
>JAFRQP010000103.1 GCA_017428565.1 Oscillospiraceae bacterium | reverse complement strand
TCCACCCTGCCGTCGCCGTTCACATCGCCGGAGCCGGGCACGATGGTCACGCCGCTGCCGCTGGCCTTCACATAGGTGGCCAGCAGCACCACGTCCGTGCCGTCCACATTGCAGTCCCCGTTGATGTCGCCGGGGATGTAGTCGGGCTCGGCGGAGGCGATGACCGTCTGGTCCTTATCCAGCTCCATGTAGCCGCCCAGGGTGCCGCCGGAGACCGCAAGGCCCCAGCTTTGCACCTCGTGGGTGCCGTTGACCCAGGCGTCTACCAGGATGGGGCAGCCGCTGATATCCAGCTCCGTCAGATCGTTGGCGTAGCAGATCAGGGTGGCCAGCGCCGGCTGCTCGCCCAGGATCAGGCTGGTCAGCGCGTTGGAGTCGCACTCCAGATAAGTGAGCTCCGTGCCGGAGGACAGGTCCAGGCTGCTCAGGTTACAGCCGGACACGTCCAGATAGCCCAGATGCGTCAGACCGCTGAGGTTCAGGGTCTCCAGATCCGGGTTGTCGTCGCAGTCCACATAGGTCAGCGCCGTGTTGGCGCTCAGGTCCAGCGCGGTGAGCTGGTTCTCGTAGCAGTACAGTTGAGTGAGAGCCAGGTTCTCGCTCAGATCCAGCTCGGCGAGATCGTTATCGTTGCAGTACAGCGACTCCAGCTGGTTGAAGTACTGAACGCCCTGCAGGGAGGCGACGCCCATGCAGTCCACGTCGATCGCCGTGACGGCCAGGCGCTCCGCATCGCTGAGCGTGCCGCTGCGGTCCGCGTCGAAGCTGTTGTACACGTACAGGCGGAAGATCGGGTCCGGGAAGTGCTCGGCGTCGATGGGCAGGCCCTCGGCGCCCGTATAGACGATCGTGGTCGGATCCACCGCCAGCACATGGTCCGTGCTGCCGATCCGGTATTGGACATAGGACCGGCCGCTGCCGTCGGTCTGGATCGTCCGGGTGCCGGTCTGGAGGACCTCGCACAGCAGGGGGCAGGCGCTGATGTCCAGCACTTCGATCTCCGTGTCATAGCAGGACAGCCGGTACAGCGCCGAAAGCCCGCTGAGATCCAGCTCGGTGAGCTCCGTGCCGGTGACGTAGAGCATGGTCAGCTTACTGAGACCGCTGAGATCCAGCTGCGCGATCGGGTTATCGGAGACGGAGAGCACCTTCAGGGCCGGAAGGCCGCCCAGATCCAGCTCGGTCAGGGCGTTGTTGCCGGCGTAGAGATACTGCAGCCAGGTCAGGCCGTCCACACAGAGCTCGCTCAGGTTGTCGCAATCGTTGATGTTCACGGTGAGCAGCCCGATGTTGGTCCGCAGGTCCACGCTGGTGAGGCTGGGGGCCGTGTCGATCACGAAGACGTTCAGCTCCGTCAGGTATTCGATGCCCTGGAAGCCGCCGTAGTCATTGTCCTCGTCGTTGATGGTCGTGGCGGCGGCGATCTCAGCGGCGTTGAGGTAGCCGCTGCCGTCGGTGTCGAAGTGCTCCGACACGTAGGTGCGGAACTGGGCGTCGGGGAAGTTCCGCTCGTTGACGGCCAGCTCCTCCGGGTTGAAGTGGACCTCCCAGGCGCCCCGCAGATAGGTGGCGCTGGCGCCGGTCAAGTTGATGGCGGCCCATTGGGCGGAGGTGCCGCCGTAGTACACCGCGCCGCCCTCGGCTCTCAGCGCCGAGCAGCTGTTGAAGGCGGTGTTGTTGATGCTGGTCACCGACACGGGGATACTGACCATGCAGAGGCTGGTACAGCTGTCAAAGCAGGCGCTGGGGATGGAACTGA
Organism: Oscillospiraceae bacterium; assembly: GCA_017428565.1. GTDB lineage: Bacteria > Bacillota > Clostridia > Oscillospirales > Oscillospiraceae > Limivicinus. The sequence goes on along the minus strand of JAFRQP010000103.1, from coordinate 3,305 downwards.
GCTGATTGGACAGCCAGACCCGTTCCAGCTTCCGGCAGTTGTTGAAGGCCTGAGCCCCGATGGAGGTGACGCTGTCGGGCAGGCGGATCTCCACCAGACCGCTGTTCCGGAAAGCGCCGGTGCCGATGGAACTGATCCCGTTGGGCAGGATGATCGCCGTCAGTCTGCTGTCGTCCGAAAAGGCATAGTTCCCGATGGTCGTCACCGTGTCGCTGATCTCCACGGAGCTCAGATTGGGCAGCTGTGCAAAGGCGCGGTTGCCGATGCCGGTGACGCCGCTCTCAATGCGCACGGTTTTGACGCTGCCGGAATAGTAGGGCGGGAAATTGGAGGTGGTGTAGTCGGGGATGTCCAGCTCTTCCCCGCTGCCGCCCAGGGATTCGTCCACGTAGATTCTAAGCAGGCCGTCGTCATCCAGGGACCAGGACAGGTCGGCGGTGAGCTGCTGCACCTGGGCGGCGGTGCGGAGCGTAGCGTTCAGCAGCGGGTCGTTGCCGGATGCGATATGATTGTACACCAGGGAATTCCACTTGGCCTGCAGGTTGTTGTAATATACGTCCTCCAGCGCCGTGCAGCTCCCGAAGGCGTTCAGCTCCACCTCGGCCAGCCCACCGGGGAGCTTGACCGTCGTCACGTTTGTGCAATCCCGGAAGGCCTCCTCCCAGACGGTGTCGATGCCTTCCTGGATCTCGATCTCCTCGATCCATTCGCCCCATTGCTGCCAGGGGGCGGTGACATGGATGCCGCTGCCGCCGGAGCCGCTGATGCTGAGCCGGCCGGTGGCGCCGTCCAGGGCCCAGCACACGTCGGTACCGCTGATATTCCCGCTGCGGTAGAGATAGCCCCTGTTCGCCTGCAGCAGCTCATAGTTGCTGGCCGGAATGTCGATCTGCTCCCACTGGCTGAGGAAGCCGTCATAGTACACCCAGTTCAGATTGCCGCAGGACAGGAAGGTGTATTGCGAACAGGCCGTCACGCTGGCGGGAATGGTCGCCTGGGTCAGGAAGGGGCAAGCGTAAAAGGCGAATTTGCCGATGGACGTGGCGCCGTCGGAGATCACCACCTTCTTGACCTCGCCCCTCCGGCCGTACCAGGGCGCGGTGCCCTGGTTGAAGTCCCACATGGGGCCTGTTCCGGAAATGGTCAGTACGCCGTTGTCATCCAGGGTCCAGGTCAGATTGTCGCCGCAGCGGTCGGCAGCAACCCGGGTGAGCTGAATCTCCTGATAGCTATAGACGGGCGTGAGATAGTTGTAGTAGGCGACGACGCGCAGATAGGCGGCGTGGGAGATCGCGCTGTCGTTCAGGTTCCTGTACATCTTCTTGCCCAGGTTGGTGGAGATCGTCACGACGTCATAGTAATCGCCGGTGCTCCAGTCCTTCGCCTGGATCACCACCTGGACGGGCACGAAGTTGGTCTCCCAGTCGAGCCGGACGTATCCGCCGGTGTTGATCCGCTGGGGGCTGTCGGGATAGGAGAGGAACTTCGGAGACACGCGATCGACCCGGAACTGCGCCGACGAGGCATAGTTCACAAGTCCGGGCCCGTCGTGATACGCCTTGATCATCAAATTATTGGTGGAATACAGCGTGGAGAGCTGCGTGTAGCTAAGCTCATAGCTCATGCTGGTGCTCAGGCCCTCCGTCAGGGTGTCGACCACGTTGAAGCTGTTGTCCCAGGAGGAGACCCAGCCGATCTCGATCTTGGTGGGCTCAAAGTTGGTCTCCCAGTTCAGCATCATTGTCTCGCCCGGGCTCAGCTCGCCGCCCTCCGGGCTCTGGAGGAAGGCGCGGTTGGTCCTGGTGATGGTGAAGTTGTTGCTGAACTCCACCTTCCCCTCGTCATACCAGGCAGCGATGCACCAGGTGGAGTTGCCCTGACATGCCGTGTTATAGTCCAGGAAGGTCCCCATGGTTTTCCCCAGCCCGCTGGTGATGGTCACTACCGGGAAAAATGTGCTAGACGAGGTGGCATAGCCGAGCTGCACCTTCGTGGGGACGAAGTCGGTGGCCCACTGGACGGGAACGACCCCGTCCGGCTCGATGCTGCAGTCCGCGGGCTGGGTGGTGAAGGAATGCCCGGTAAGCCGGATGGTGAACTCGTTGCTGGTGACGGTATCGTACTCGTGTTCGCCGTAATAGGCCACCACGATCCAGTGGGGCGAGCTTGCCACCTGATCGTAGGTCACGACCACGTTCATGGTACGATTCAAGGTGCCGGAGTTGGTAAAGGTTCGGGCCGTGCGGGCATTACTTTCCGACTCGCCCCGGTTCCAGTAGCGCAGCTCGACCCGGACGGGCTTGAAGTTGGTGGTCCAGGACAGGGTCAGCTGTCCGCCGGGGTTGATGGTCCCGCCACCGGGCTGCTGGTAAAGACCCTGTCGGGGTTGGTGACCGTGAATTCCTGGCTGTAGACGCAGCCGCTGTCGTAGTAGGCGTAGACGAGATAGACATACGCGCTGCTGCCCTCGCCGTAGTCGAAATGGTAGGACATGCTGGTGCTGTAGGGCCCGGAAACCTCCGCATGTTCGCTGTAGGAATAGTTGCTCAGCTTTTTCTTTACGATGAGGACCCGGGTGGGTGTGAAGTTGGTCTTCCAGGTGACGTCCACGCCGTTGTCCGGATCCGCTTCCACGTCCTCCGGCTGGGTGATGAAGTAGTGGGTGCTGTCCTGGGGCTCGTCAGCGGGCGCGGGCAGGGCGGCGGGCTCGTCAGACGGCTCCTCGGGCTCCTCGCCTTCCCCTTGAGGGGAAGACGGCGCGTCAGCGTCGGATGCGGCGTCGACCTCCGCCGTGTCCTCCGGTGCCTCGGCCAGAGCAGACGCGGGGAACAGGCTCAGCACCATGACCAGTGCCAGCAGGAGACTCAATAGCTTCTTTGCTCTCATGGCGTCCTCCTTTTGCGCAATCTGTGATGTGTGGAAAAAGTTTATACAAATCCAATATAAATGTAGCACAAACCCGCCCCGATGTCCAGCGCTTTGCGCTTTTCTTCGGCAGTTTTACAAAGAGAAATCTATATTCGGAAGCCACACAATAACATGGACGCAGCGATTTCGCTGCGTCCATGCATTCTGTTTCATCGTGGATCCCGAATTCTCAGTGGATCACCACACCCTGGCCGCCTGCTTTCACATAAGTGGCCAACAGCGTCACGTCCGTGCCATCCACCCTGCCGTCGCCGTTCACATCGCCGGAGCCGGGCACGATGGTCACGCCGCTGCCGCTGGCCTTCACATAGGTGGCCAGCAGCACCACGTCCGTGCCGTCCACATTGCAGTCCCCGTTGATGTCGCCGGGGATGTAG
>JAFRQP010000102.1 GCA_017428565.1 Oscillospiraceae bacterium | reverse complement strand
CTGACGGCCGTCCACGCGCTTGCCGGCCAGCAGCCACTTCTTGACGACCTTCTTCTGCAGCTTGTACAGGATCTCGTCCATGTACTGCATCATGTCGGGGTGCTCGTCCTGGTACTTCTCCTGGACCATGGTGATCCAGTTGTTGACCCGGCTCTCGCGGACGTTCTTGTCGTCGGTGTCCATGCAGTACTCCATGGACGCGAACTCGTTTTCGACCAGCTTCTCGAAGAGCGCGTCGTCGAAGGAGGCGTGCTCATACTCGAACTTGGGCTTGCCGATCTCCTCCACCATCTGGTCGATCAGATCCAGGACGGGCTGCAGATGCTCGTGGGCCTGGACGATGCCCTCGTACATGACCTCGTCGGGGACCTGGTCGGCCTCAGACTCGATCATGACGATCTTCTTGTGGGTGGCGGCGATGGTGGTGGTCATGCGGTTGGTCTCTTTCTCGGCGTGGGTGGGGTTGAAGAGGAACTTCTTGCCGTCCCAGCCCAGGACGATGCCGGCGATGGGCCCGTTGAAGGGCACGTCGGAGATGCTGACCGCGGCGGAGGCGCCGATCATGGCGGTGATCTCGGGGCTGCAGTCCCGATCCACGCTCAAAACCTCGCAGGCGATGACCACGTCATTGCGCAGGTCGGAGGGGAAGAGGGGGCGCATGGGCCGGTCGATGAGGCGGGAGGCCAGCACGGCGGGCAGGCTGGGCTTGCCCTCCCGGCGCATGAAGCTGCCGGGGATGCGGCCCACGGCGTAGAGCTTCTCGTTGAAGTCCACGGCGAGGGGGAAGTAGTCGATGCCGTCCTTGGGGCGGGCGGAGGCGGTGCAGGTGACCAGCACGGTGGTCTCGCCGTAGCGGACCAGCACGGCGGCGTTGCAGAGCTCGGCCATCTTGCCCACTTCCATGCTGAGGGGCCGGCCTTCGTACATCATTTCATACTTGCGGTAGTTGGGAAACTGCTTGTTGGTGATAATCATAGGATGTTCTCCTTTCAATTGATGCAGCATCCCGCAGCTTCGCACTTGGAACAGAACACAGCCCGCTGTGGTCTCTTCCAAATACGAACCTGCCGGGGAAGCTGATTGTTTATTTGTTTTTCGGGGCAGAGGGACGAGAACCCCTCCGCCCGTAGGGCCGAGCAGTGCTCGGCCGTCCGTTGCCGCCGACCAATGGTCGGCGCTACGGGGCACCTCCCCTTTCAGGGGAGGACACGCGCGACTGAACAGTACGAAAAAACGCAGGGGACAGTATTCAATTGTCCCCTGCGTTCAAAACCTTCATACCCTTCAGAATGCCGGCAGAACGCAAGCAGTCTTACTTGCGGATGCCAAGCTTTGCGATGATCGCGCGGTAGCGCTCGATGTCCTTCTTCGCCAGATAGTCCAGCATACGGCGGCGCTTGCCGACCAGCTGATACATGCCCAGACGGCTGTGGTCGTCGTTGGGGTGCTGCTTCAGATGCTCGGTGAGCTCACGGATACGCTCGGTCCAGATGGCGACCTGAACCTCGGGGGAACCGGTGTCGCCCATGTGGGTAGCGTTCTCGGTGATGACGTTGGTCTTCTTTTCCTTGGTGATCATGGGAAATTCTCCTTTCATTTTGTTACTATACCCTGCGTCCAGGCCGTGGGCGGAAAGGACAGCGCGTCGGCGCCAAACCCCACAGCATAGATCGCGGGCGCATTCCTGCGTATATTAACACTCTCCCGCCGTTTCGTCAAGGGGAAAATGCTTGCCGCGGCATGGTTTTTTCACATCCGTACAACCCCTCAGTCAGCCGCCTTGCGTGAGACGGCGGCCGACAGCTCCCCTTAGGCAGGGGAGCCTATAGGGAACTAATCTCTGAAATCCGTCTGGGTGGTGAACTGCACGTCGGTCAGCACGGCGCAGAGCACGCTCTTGCCGTCCCGCTGGGTCTCATAGGCGCCCATGCGGCCCCAGACGGTGACGATGCTGCCGTCCTCCGGAAAGCCCGCCGGCTCGCTGCCGTCCCCGGGGAAGCGCAGCTCCAGATTCTCGATGCAGCCGTCCTCATCCCGGACGCCGATGTAATAGAAGGTCCGGTCATGGCTCTCGTAGCGGGAGACCTCTCCGGTGACCCGCAGGCGCAGGCCCACATAGCCGCTGGGGTCGATGTTGTAGTGCTCGATCTCGTGGAAGGCCTCCTCCGGCTGGCAGATCGAGAGATCCCAGTCCAGATCCGCCGGATCCAGCAGGGTCGGGCTCTCCTCCCCGCTCCCGGTCTCCGTCTGCTCTCCCTCGGGCAGGCCGCCCCGGGTCAGGCTCTCGTCCCCGGCGGGGCTCTCCTCCCCGCCGCCGCAGGCGGCCAGGGCAAACAGCGTCAGCAGCGCCAGCAGCAGCGCAAAAAGCTTTTTCATGGTCAGCACCTCCTTTGCAGCGCAACACAAGGGTACAAAAAAAGCGCGGTTTTGTCAAGGGGCGGGCGTTTTGAGAGGAAGCGGGAAAATCAAAACCACCACTGAAGTGGTGGTTTGCATGAGCCCTAGAAGGGCACGATACAGGCAGAACCCCTCAAGGGGCATCGAAGTTTGGTTCCCGCATTACCTCTACAGGCCGCCGCTAAAGCGGCCTGTTTTTATGCCT
>JAFRQP010000012.1 GCA_017428565.1 Oscillospiraceae bacterium | reverse complement strand
GCGGCGGGCTATTGTACTCGAGGCGGGCCTTGCCCCCTCGAGCTCCCCTGCTGCTCTGTCCGTTGACATTTCAGCGAGGTTTTTTGACAGTCTCAGAAAAGACAGTCCGCATTTTTGCGGACTGTCTTTTTGTCAAAACATCAGCAGCAGGGCATTATACACCGCCGCCGTCCACATGAGGAAGTTGTGCCCCTCGTCGATCTCCAGGAAGCGGGCGTTCTCCCCGTCCCGGATCCGCTCCACCTGTTCGCAGAGGGCGTCGTACACGGCCCGATGATCCCGGTTGTACTCCGCCACATCCCGCAGGCCGATCTCCGCCACATAGCAGCGGATCTCGTAGGGCAGGGCTTCCTCGGAATTCAAGGTCTGGATCACCGTGCCGGTATAGCTGTTGCTGAAGCAGCAGAAATTGGCCGCCACGTCCAGGCAGCGCTGCATGGCGATGTAGTAGGTGAAGACAGAGCCCCGGCTCAGTCCGCCGATGGCGATGTGCTCCCGGGCGGCGACGATCTGCTCGTGGCTGTCCCCTTCCATCCAGGTGGAGTAGGTCCTGGCCAGATAGGGCAGCACCACTTCCTCGATCAGCATCTCCCCGAAGGCGGCGTTCTCGCCCATGCCCCTGTTGTTCAGCCCCACCACCAGGAAGGGCTCACACAGATGCTGCTCCACCATGCGGTCGTAGACCCGGAAGACCTGGATATGGCCGCGGGAGGTGGATTCCTCCTTGTCCACCCAGTCATAGCAGGAGCCGCCGTCGCCGTGGATCAGCAGCACCACATTGTAGCGGGTCTCCTCGCTGTAGTCCCAGGGGAGCCAGACGGCGATCTCGTGCTTCCGGCCGGCGGGATCCGTCAGCGTCTCGTGCAGGCAGGTCCCCTCGTGCTCCGCCGGTTCAAAGAACTCGTCCGGCAGCACGGTCCCCGTCAGCGGCGCCTCCCTGCCGCAGCCCTCGCAGAGGCCGATTGCGCCGAAATGGTGCCGACACTGGGCGCCGCAGCAGAGGCAGCGGGCGCACTCCGGATCGTGCCGGGCGTGATCGCAGAGCCAGCCGCAGACCTGACAGCGCCCCTCGGGGGAAAAGCCCGCTTCGTGGGGGCAGGCGAAGCCGCAGCCGCGGCACAGGCCGCTGTCCGGATCGAAGTCATGCTCGTGGGGCGGCTCCTCCGTAGGGGTCGGCGCGGCCGGCGCGGGGCTTTCCGCCGCCGGGACGGGCGAAGCCGGAGACGGCGTGGCCGCCGGCGCGGGCGGTCTGCTGCAGGCGCAGAGCACAAGGCACAGCAGGAGCAGCAGCGCCGGGATCCTTTTCTTCACGCTCTCCCCTCCCTTCGTTTTTTCCCATTGTATGCCATCCGCCGCGCCTTGTCAAATCCCGCCGCGCCCTCTGCGCGCCCCGGCGTTTCTTTTTTGCCGCCGGGGCGCATATCCTGGGTAGCGGGTGATGTGCATGAAAAGCGAAAAGCGAAAAGCCTATCTCTTCTGGATCCTGTTCACCGAGGCTGTGGGGCTCCTGGCGGGGCTGCTGACCCGCGGGGCCGTCGAGATCTACAGCAGCAGCATCGTAAAGCCGCCGCTCTCGCCGCCGGCTGTCCTGTTCCCCATCGTATGGACCCTTCTCTATGCGCTGATGGGCGTCGGCGCGGCGCGGATCTGGCTCTCGCCCCCCTCCCCCGGGCGCAGCGGCAGTCTGCGGCTCTATCTGCTGCAGCTGGGCTTCAACTTCTTCTGGAGCATCTTCTTTTTCCATTTCCGGGCCTTCGGCTTTGCCTTCTTTTGGCTGGCCGTGCTGTGGCTGCTGATCCTGCGGATGATCCTCTCCTTCTGGGAGCAGGACCGGCGGGCTGCCCTGCTGCAGCTGCCCTATCTGCTGTGGGTGCTCTTCGCCGCATGGCTGAATTTGGGCGTCTGGAAGCTGAATTGAACGCGCAAAGGGAGCTCTCCCCCGGCAGCTTTGCCGGAGAAGAGCTCCCTTGTTCTGTTTTTTCGGTCTATTTTTCCCGGACGGGGATGCCCTTCCGGGCGGCCTTGTCCCTGCCGACGCCGCAGCCCGGGTTGGTGAGCAGGCAGTTGTGCCCGCAGCCGCCGCAGTGCATGTCCCGCCGGGTGATCAGCACCCGCTCCCAGGGCCGGCAGCGGAAGATCCCCGTGCGGGCGCGGCTGCAGCCGTGCCGTCGGGCGCAGTCCATCAGCTCCTCGGCCAGGAGGCAATCCGCGATCAGGATGCAGTCCTCTCCCCGGGAAAGCAGGCGGGTGAGCAGGCTCTCCGCCCGGGTCCGGAGCTGGGCGCGGCGCTCCTTTTTCCGCTCCGCCCGGAGCCGCCAGAGCCAGAGCGGGCGCTCGCCCTCCCCCTCCGCCGTCAGCGGGAGAGGCTCAAGCAGCGGCTCCGCCGTGAGCGCGCCGCCGGTGACGCAGAGCTCCGCCGTGCGGCGGGCCGCCGCCGTGTCGGGAAGCAGCACGGGCTCCTCCCCGGCGTCCATCTTCCGTTCCTGCCGCTCTTCCGGGGCTTCCTCCGCCGCACGGCGGGCACACTCGGTAAAGCTTTTCGCGTCGCAGCGCTTGGGCCAGAGTCCCTCCCGCTCGCCGGTGCAGATGATCCAGATCTTCATCGCTTACCTCCTGATGAAAAGACGGCCTCGGGGGAGGCCGCCTTTCTCTTGTTTTCGTCTCAGAACTTGCCGGTGTGAGAGTGGAATCCACCGCTTCCCCCGCCGCTGAAGCCGCCGCGGCCGGAGCTGTCGTTCTTCGGAATGGGAACACGGGTCACGGAGCGGTTGACAAAACGGTCGTCGCTGGCACGCAGGGCCATGCTGCCGGGCACCACATACTCCTCCGCGGTGGTGCGGAGCTTGGCGGTCTTCATCTGCGCCTTGAAGGTGGAGCAGACGATCAGCGCGATCAGACAGGGCGCGCCGATGCCGATGAGCAGCTTCATGCCCAGGGGCATTTTCACGGGTTCTGCGCTCTCTCTTAGATCACCGTAAACGTACGTTTTGTTGGGATAAGCAATTCCGTTGTAGGAACAGGGTTCCGAATCCTTGCTTAGATGATGCTGCGCAGCAGTAGCCATCACATCATCGCACTGGCTCAGATAATCCCCAAAGCCACCCATCCAGTCGTTGTTCCGGAAATTATCCAGGAATGCGGCTTCCACCAAATTCTTGTTGGGGTCCCCAAAACAGTAGTCCGCAAAGAATCCGTACGTTGTCAAAGAATAATCGCGGTCGCTCATACTCAACAGCAGCAGAACTCCGTCCCGGTCTGGTCCACTGCCAAGATCGTAATAGCTGTATAGTCCCTCAGCACATTTGTCCACTCCAGCGGCATTATAGTCCCGATAGTCCTGCACCGTGACGATGTAGAAGGAAACGCCATAACGCTGGGTAAGAGCCTCCGCAGTCTCCGTCAAGGCCTGCTCCTGCTCATCAGATAGGATTCCGGCTTGATCTGTGACATAGCCCAAGCCTGTTTCCGCTGCCGCGGTGTAGTTGCAGCATAAGCAGAAAGCAGTACAGAGGAGCAACAGGGCAATCAGTTTTTTTCTCATGCGCTCCCCTCCCTCAGAAAAACAGCAGTAGCGCCGCCGTCAGGATCGCCGCCAGGGAGCCGGCGATGCCGCCGAACCAACCCCAGTAGCGCCCCTTGGACACCGGCAGGTCGCCGATGAGCTTGCCCGTCTGCCCGTTCATGGCGAAGAGGAAGCTCTTTCCGTTCCAGCGGGTGGACAGCAGCCACACCGGCAGCATGACATAGCGCACCCCGCCCTGGCGCAGGCGCACCTGCTTGGCCACGGGGCTGCAGGTGGCATAGCCGGTGGCGGTGGAGGCGATCATCTGCTCGGTGGTGTTGGTGGCGCGGAGCTTGGCCCGCTCGGCGCACTCGTTCGCGTCCACGTCGTAGCGCTCGGCCAGGAAGCCCGGCATGTAGGCGGTGGAAAAGGGCTTGAGCTCCGAATAATCAAAGGGCTCGATGGCGTCCATGTGGGCGTCCGGCATCTTCCGGGACCCGTCCACCGGGATGCGGGAGAAATTCACCGTGCCTGCGCGGCGCAGATCGTAGAAATCGGTGACGGTGACCTGATAGTCCCCCTCCCGGTAGCTGCGCACATTGGTGGCCTTGAAGCGGATGTCCGCGTCCCCCTGCCCGTCGAAAAGCCAGAAGGGCACATAGACGCCCTTGATCTCCTCAATATGGTTCTCGTTGGAAAAGGCCCGGGGCAGGAGTTTCTTGCCCTTGTAGAAGTCCCGCAGAGCCCGCTTGGCGGCCTCCTTGTCCAGCTTGAAGGGCAGGATGAAGTCCGGCTTCAGCATGCCGTGGAACTGCCCCGGCAGCACCGTGGGGTTGCCGCAGTAGGGGCAGCTGGTGGCGGCGGTGGTGGAATCGCAGATCAGCTCCGCCCCGCAGGAGGGGCAGTTGTAGGCCTTCATGCCAGCCTGCTCCATCTCCCACGCCGGATCTTCCCCGCCGGGGACCTGCTGGGCGGCGGTCTGTTCCTCCTTCTCCGCCTGCTGGACAGCCGCCTGGGCGGACTGTTCCAGTTTTTCGTTATACAGCGCCTCGATCTCCTGCACGCCGAACTCACTGCCGCAGTAGTCGCAGCGGAGTCTGCCGGTGGCGCCGTCAAAATGCAGCGGACCGGTGCAGGCCGGGCACTGATAGTTGGTCATTTGCGAGGGCATATCTGTCCTCCTCTCCATCGATGCTGTGCTCTCCCCCGGAGAGCGGGTTCACCCGATCCGGTCGGGCATCGGCGCGCCCTCCCCGATCGGGGCAGACATCAAGCGGAACTGCGAAAGAGCAGGCACAGCAGCCGTCCCGCCGCCGGAAGCGGCGCAGGACGGCCGCCATGCCCGCCGTGTGCTTTTAGCCGACGATGTCGTTGTTGTCAAAGGGATCGCCGCACTCGGGGCAGAACTTGGGCGGCTTGGACTTGTCAGCCGGCTCCCAGCCGCACTTGTCGCAGCGGTACTGCACGGCGCCGGCGGGCTTCTTGGTGCCGCACTCGGCGCAGAACTTGCCCTTGTTCACCGCGCCGCAGCTGGGGCAGGTCCAGCCGTCCGCAGCAGCGGGCTCGGGCTTCTTGGTGCCGCACTCGGGGCAGAACTTGCCGGTGGCGGCGGCGCCGCACTTGGGGCAGGTCCAGGTCCCGGCGGCGGGGGCGGCGGGCTTTTGCTGGCCCATGTTGAACAGCTCCTGGGCGTTGACGCCGCCGGCCTGGCCGGCCATGTTCATGCCCATAAAGGCCATGGGAGCGCCGGCGCCCTGGTTGGAGGCGGCAGCCTGCATGGCAGCGGCCTGGGCGCCCACCAGGTGAGCGGCGGCCATATTGGGATTGCGGAAGGTGGCGTTGCGCTGCAGCTCCTTGATCATGGCCTCGTCTTCCTCGCTGGCCTTGACGCTGGAGACGCCCACGGAGGCGATCTCAATGCCGCGCAGGTCGCGCCACTTGCCGGACAGCTCCTCGTTCAGAGCCTGGGCCAGCTCGGTGGTGTGGCCGGGCAGAGCGGAATAGCGGATGCCCATCTCGGAGATGCGGGCGAAAGCCGGCTGCAGAGCGGTCAGCAGCTCGCTCTTCATCTGGCCGTCCAGCTGCTCCTTGGTGTAGTCGGCGGTCACGTTGCCGCAGACATTGGTGTAGAACAGCAGGGGGTTGGAGAGCACATAGCTGTACTCGCCGAAGCAGCGGATGGAGATGTCGATATCCAGACCGATGTTGTTGTCCACCACGCGGAAGGGAACGGGAGAGGGCGTGCCGTATTTGTTGCCGGTGATCTCCTTGGTGTTGAAGTAGTACACGCGCTGATCCTTGGGGGCCTCGCCGCCGAAGGTGAAGCGCTTGCCGATCTGCTTGAAGATGTTCAGGATCCCCTCGCCCAGCTTGCCGGAGAAGATGGAGGGCTCGGTGGAGGAGTCGTAGATGTACTCGCCCGGCTCGGCGCAGACGTCCACGATCTTGCCCTGCTCCACGATCAGCATGCACTGACCGTCGGCCACGGCGATGACGGAGCCGCTGGAGATGATGTTATCGCTGCCCCGGGTGTTGGAGGAGCGGCCGGAAACGCGCTTTCTGCCCTTGACGGCAAGGACATTGTTGGACAGCGCCTCGCAATAGAAATACTCTTTCCACTGGTCGGCCAGAACGCCGCCGGCGGCACCCAATGCTGCAAGAATAAGACCCATAGTTGTTTCTCCTTTCCATATTTGCAGATTAATTTGATGCAGAATGGTCTGAGGCGGGAATCGCTCGCTATTTCCCTACTGTTAAATATAGTGGAACGCCGCGCAAAAATCAAGTGGCATTTGCGCTTTTTCGGGGGGAGGGGCGTCCCTTTGCTCCTCAGCCGGAGACGGGCGAAAAAGCGCAAAACGCGGTCGAAAAATTTGAGCGAAAAGGGATTGATTATTTTTCTGCCCCGTGGTATACTTCCCTCACACGCGGATGTAGTTCATCGGTAGAACTCCGGCTTCCCAAGCCGATAAGGGGGGTTCGATTCCCCTCATCCGCTCCAAAAAGAGAAGGGGCCAAAGGCCCCTTCTCTTTTTGGCGGTGAGGGGAGTCGAATCATATCCGCACATGCCGGTGGCATGTGCATGAGCCAGCGCAAACGCTGGCGAATTCCTCTATTTCTTTTCCGCGTCCCCCGCAAGCGGAAAAGAAATGCAAGCGATTCCCATCATCCGCTCCAAAAAAGAGCACCTGCAAACAGCAGGTGCTCTTTTTTGGAGCAAGTTTGCTATGCAAACTTATCCGCGCGGCGGGGTTATTGAACGTGAAAGACACCCCTCCTGGGCGTAGGGTTCTTTCACAATATCTTCCTTCCCGTTTTCGGAGCAAGCCGGTATAGCCATTTGAAACATTGCACATGACTGTGTTTTTGCATGAATGGGAGTCGAATCATATCCGCAAGCCACCTATGTGGCTTGCATGAGCCGGCGCAAACACCGCCGAATCCATTGATTGGTTTTTCCCGTCCCCCCGCGAGGGAAAAACCCATGCACGCGACTCCCATCATTCGCTCTACAAACACCTGTGAAAGCTGGTGCTTTTGCGTGGTTCCTTTCTCTCCGCCCTTGTGCATCCGCTGTGCTTCTGGTATCATACTATTAAAATAGTACCGGGAGGCTCTGCCATGTCCAAACGCTGTCTCATCATTTCCGGGGGCGAGTATGCGCCCTTTCCCCCTCCGGTGGCGGGCTGCTTCGTCATCGCCTGTGACAGGGGCTATGAATACGCCCGCCGGGCAGGGATCCGGCCCGATCTGGTGGTGGGCGACTTTGATTCCTGCTCCGCGGACGTGGAGGAGGGGGTGGAGCTCCTGCGCTTTCCGCCGGAGAAGGACGACACCGACACCATGCTGGCCCTTCGCATCGCCCTGGCCCGGGGCTGCCGGGAGATCCGTCTGGTCTGCGCCCTGGGCGGGCGGCTGGATCATACGCTGGCCAATCTCCAGGCCCTGGTTTTCGCGGCGGAGCAGGGCTGCGCGGCCCGGATCTGCAGCCCGGACACGGAGATCACCGCCCTGCGGGAGGGCTCCCTGCGGCTTCCCCGGCGGGAGGGCTTCTCCCTCTCGGTCTTCGCGGCGGACGGGGTGTGCCGGGGCGTATGCCTCCGCGGGGCGAAGTACCCCCTGGAGGACGCGGAGCTGCGGCCGGGGCTCCCCCTGGGCGTCAGCAACGAGTGGTCCGCCCCGGAGGCGGAGATCTCCGTCCGGGAGGGCACGCTGCTGATCGTGGAAGCCCGGATCCCGGGCTGATTGAATGTTATGTAAACTGTATTATGTAAATCTAAACGGCTTCCCGCCCGGGGAGCTGCTTTTTTTGCCGGGGAAGGCCCGGCGCTTTTGGCGTGCTTCAAGCGAGCTTGCCGCGGGTCGGCGGGCTGCCGAGGGCGGCAGCCCCTACGGCGCAAACCCAGGGCTGTCCGGGAGATTCAGGGATCGACGGGACGCTCATGCCTCCCCTGTGCAAAGGGAGGCATCGCCGACGCTTGCGCCGGTGACGGAGGGGTTGAAGCCGAGAGATGCGGATTGCCACACCAGTGTGCGCACTGGTTCGCAATGACACGGACGAGAGACGGGAGGCGGGAGTTCGGGCTGCCGGGAGCATAGCGACGCGCGGGGAGCGCGCAACGAAACCAGCTCTGCTCAGCCCCTACGGCGCTGGACGATCATTCCCGCTTTGTCATCCTGAGGAACGAAGTGACGAAGGATCTCATGCTGTCCGACCTTGCGCCGGGGGCGAGATCCTTCGCTTCGTTCAGGATGACACAACTCTGCTTTGTCTGCCGTCCAAGCCTCTCCTTCCGGAGAGGCTTTGTCCCCTGGAAGCAATTGCCAGGGCGGCCCTGTCATTCTTAAGACTTCTTATGTTTCTTTTTCGAAACTCCTGTACTATAATGATCATCGGAAGGCGAAATCAATCGAGTATCCGATTGATTTTGCTGCCAAACGACAAGTTTGGCAGCGAATGATTTTTTGAATCATTCGCCCGACGCTCATTGTTATGAGGGCAGGGCAAAAGAGCAAAGCTCTTTCTGCCGATCCGCTTTCCATTTGCAAAGCGGATCGGTGCAGCGCCTCCCGGCGCCGCACCATCCTGTCACCATAATAATGGCCTCAGACGAAAGGAAAGGAGGCTGAAGCTTGAGCAAAACAGTCAGAAACCTGCTGGTGGTCATCTCCGGCATCCTGCTGGGCGTGATGATCTTCAGCGCCTACAAGGTCATCAGTGACAAGGTCGTTCACTACCAGGCCCGGGCCAAGGACAACGAAGTGGCCGAGAACTACGAGATCCGGGATCCCGCCTCCCCCGCCCCCCGCGTCTATGAGGAGCAGGTCGAGCAGGAGCTTCTCGAACAGGGGATCCAGCTGGACGATGAGGTGTCGCCCATCAACAGCCTGGTTGATCTGGACAAATTCTTTGCCGATTATCCCGACGCCGTCGCCTGGATCTACTGCCCCGATACCAAGATCAACTACGGCGTGGTGGAGGCGGAGGACAACGACTACTACCTGCACCGGGCCATCGACGGCAGCCAGAGCGCCAGCGGCGCCCTCTTTGTGGACTGCAACAACAGCCGGGACTTCTCCGACGAGAACACCGTGATCTACGGCCACCACATGAACGACGGCACCAAGTTTGCCAGCATCATGGGCTACCGGGAGAGAGGCTACTATGGACAGCACCCCGTCATGTACCTGAGCACACGGGACATGAACTACCGGGTGGAGCTCTTCTCCTCCTACCTGACCGACGCCGACTCCGACACCTACAGCTTCCGCTTTGACAGCACCCAGGAGTACGCGGCCTGGCTCCAGCGGATGCGCAGTCAGTCCGATTTCCAGTCGGACGTGATGCTGAGCACCGACGACCGGATCATCACCCTGTCCACCTGTTCCTACGAGTACACCGACGCCCGCTATGTGGTCCAGGGCAGGCTGGTCCCCATCCACTGAGTTTCCGGAAGGCTTGCGAATCCGAGCCCTCCCCTCCTGCCAAAGCAAAACCCATCCGTATCCGAAATGCAGAAACCGCATTTGAAGCACACTTATCTGATTGAGGTGATTTCCATGAAGAAAAACATCCGTTCCCTTCTCAGCCTGCTGCTGGCGCTGGTCCTCACGCTCCAGCTGGCCGGCGGTCTGGCTCTGGCCGACCCGGATATTTCGGGAAAAGAGACTCTGGTCTTTGAGCTCTATCGCCGCGACCCGAACGACGCCGACAAGATCATTCCCGTCAGCGCCGAGCAGGAGGCGGAGCTCCTGGCCGGCAAGTCCTACGCCATCGAGCTGGTCCGGGACAATGCCGAGAAGAGCACCCTTCCCCTCTCCCGCGCGGCCGGCAGCATCACGCTGAACGACCTGCTGAAGAACGATCTGCGCATCGCGCCGCCCGAGGGCTTTTTCGTTGAGCAGGTCTATCTCCGCGGCGACGCGCTGGAGAGCAACAAGCCCAAGAAGCTGCCCTTCGGCGCTGACAGAGAGTCCGCTACTCTGACGCTGAAGGCCGGAGCCCTGGCCGTCAAGGATCCCGCCACCGGCGAGGATCGCTTCGACAAGGAGGCCCTTTCCACCCTCTCCACCATGGATCCCCCGATCTACGCGGTGGTGGTGGTCCTCGCCCCCCTGGACGCGGAGAAACCCGTCACCGTGACGGAGGCCCTGGACAAAGACGCCTCCGGCACTGAGACCCAGGCGGCCCGGGGCAGCGAGCGCACCGCGCCCGCCGCGCCCGCCGACAGCGCCGACGCCAAATTCGCCGGCTGGCAGCTTTCCTATGGCAACGGCGCCTCTCTGACGCTGCAGCCCGGCGAGAGCTTCAAGCCCTATGCCGACTGCCGTCTGGAGGCCCAGTGGACCCAGATCCTCACCATCACCGCCAACGTGCCTGTGGAGAGCGGCGAGGGCTTTGCTCCCAACGGCTACAGTCTCAGCGGCAAGCTGGCCGAGGGCGACAGTGTCGCCAACGTGGATCTGACCATTACCAGCGAGGACGGCCGCTTCTACAGCGTCCCCTCCAACGCCCGGATCGAGCGCGACGGCAAGGACGTCACCGATCAGTACGCGCTGGTCTACGTGACCAGTGAGCCCGCGGTCAAGGAAGAGGAGCCCGCTCCTTCCGAGCCCCCCGTGACCCCCGCTCCCGAAAAGGTGAAGATCACCATCACCGCCAACGAGCCTGTCACCAAGGACGGCGGCAAGACCTATGAGCACAACGGCGCAACTCTCTCCGGCACGCTCAACGAGGGCGACCAGATCACCGGCCTCGTCATCGACGTGGTGAAGAACGAGGACGGCAGCTACACCGCCGTGCCCAAAGACGCCGTCATCCAGAACGGCGACGCCGACGTCACCGCGAACTACGAGATCACTTACGTGGCCAGCAAGCCTGTGACGCCCCCCGCCCCCGAGAAGGTGAAGCTCACCATCACCGCCAACGAGCCCGTCACCAAGGACGGCGGCAAGACCTATGAGCAGAACGGCGCGGTCCTCTCCTCCGGCGCCCTCAACGACGGCGACGCCTTCGGCGGCATCGTCATCGACGTGGTGAAGAACGAGGACGGCAGCTACACCGCCGTACCCAAGGACGCCGTCATCAAGAACGGCGATACCGACGTCACCGCAAACTACGAGATCACCTACGTGGCCAGCAAGCCCGTCACCCCGCCCGCCGAGAAGATCGCCATCACGATCCGCTCCAAGGACCGCACCGCGGAGTACAGCGGCAAGCTCATCACCGCCGAGGAATATGAGATCGTCAGCGGCGCTCTGGCCGAGGGCGACACCATTGAGGTCAAATACGAGGGCGGCAGCACCAACGTGACCGCCTCTCCCGTCGCCAGCCCCATCTCCTCCCTGGTCATCAAGGACAGCGCCGGCAACGACGTGACCGAGAGCAAGTACAGCGTGACCATCGACAACGAGAATGCCGGCAAGGTCACCGTCACCAAGCACAGCATCACCGTCACCGCCATCACCGGCACCGTGGAGACCGACGGTACCAAGATCATCTACGCCAAGGACTGCAAGACCGGCAACAACGTCTTCAACAAGGGCCACAAGGTGGAGGGTCTGCTCCCCGGCCATGAGCTGCGGGGCGACTTCGTCAAGGGCAGCGGCAAGGAGACCTTCACCACCAGCATCGACCTGAACGAGCTGCGCGTGGTGGACACCGCCAACGCCGAGCTTGACGTGACTGCCAACTACGACATCAAGACCGTGGACGGCAAGCTGACCATCAAGGTCAAGAGCCAGACCGGCGTCCCCGTGGCCGTGACCACCAAGAACCAGAGCTGGAGCTATGACGGCACCGCCCACAAGCCGGACCAGTCCCAGTACAACATCAGCGGCCTGCTGGACGGCGACGTGGCCACCGTGAGCCTGCAGATCAAGCAGGGCGACAGCCAGGTGGAGTCCGTCACCAACGCCGGGACCTACACCATCGTCCCCGTGGTCACCATCAAGACCAAGGACGGCGCCGCCGTGGCCGAGGGCAAGTACACCGTCACCGCCATCAACGGCACGCTCACCGTCAAGAAGCTGGACATCACCCTGGAGGCGGTCTCCGACGCCAAGGACTATGACGGCAAGGCCCTGGTCAACGACAAGGTCAAGGCGCCCTCCCTGCCCAGCGGACTGAAGTACCAGGTGAAGCTGAACATCTATGACGCCAAGGGCAACCTGATCAAGAACGGCGCCAAGGATGTCGGCACCTACACCAAGAAGATCTCCGAGGTCCACATCCTGGATTCCAACGGAAAGGACGTCAGCGAGAACTTCAACATCACCACCGTGGACGGCAAGCTGACCATCCGGCCCAGCTCCATGAGCAACTCCACCAACCCCAAGACCGGCGACGACAACCCCGACGGCAATCTGCTCTACATCATCCTGGGCGTGGCCTCCGCCCTGCTGCTGGCCACCATCGTCACCTTCCTGATCCTGCAGAACAAGAAGAAGGCGGCCCGGGAAGCGCAGATGAAGGATTCCGAGGAGTACTACGAGCCCGACGAGGCGGGAGAAGAGTGGCAGCAGCCCGAAGAGACCGCCAAGGACTGGGATCCCCAGATCCCCGAGGACGGCTGGAAGAAGCCCTGAGCCCTTCCGAAAGGAAAACCAAAGCATAAAAAACTCTCCTGTGTCCTGAGACACAGGAGAGTTTTATTGCTGTTATCAGTAGATCACGTTCATGTCCACATCGGCTGCGATGCCGTCTACCCTGCCCCGGTCCGAGAACTGCCAGATGTCATAGTGCTTGCTGAAATTCGGCAGCTTGTCGTCCCTGGTGTAGCTGGCGAGCCAGATGGTGTAGCCGGAAATGGCCCGATAGTCGATGGAGGCCTTGAAATAATTCTGGCTGGCGTAGACCCCGGCCTCATACCCCGCGCCGCGCACCGTCTCGCAGAAGGCCACGGCGATATCCACCCGCTCGCTGGGAGAAAGCCGGTCGGACCGGCCTCTGGGATACTCGCCGGAGAACTCCATGTCGATGAAGATGGGATAGTCCAGCGGAATGCCGCCTACGGCCTCCAGGGTCATCCGGGCCTCTTCCACCGCCTCGCTGCGGTTGACAGCGGTGGAGTAGAAGTAGACGCCGATCGGGATGCCCGCCGCGCGCGCTCCGTGCAGGTACTCCTGGGTCTTGCTGTCGCCGTAGATCTCGCCGCTGGTCCAGCCCCGGCAGCCTACGCGGATGATGGCGAAGTCCACCCCGTGGGCCTTTACGGCGTGCCAGTCGATATTCCCGTCATAGAAGGACACGTCGATGCCGACGGCCTTGCCCTTCACCCCCAGCTTGTTGAAGTAGTAGAGCTCCCCGTCGATCTCCCGGAGGCCCACGGCATGGCTGCCGTCCTCCAGCTCATAGTAGGTCTCCCCGTCCACGACGCGCCAGCGGGAGGGCGCCGCCTCCGCGGGCTCCTCCACGATCACCGCCTCCGCAGGCTCCGGCGCGAGGGCCGGCTCCGGCGTCGCCTCCGGGACCTGGATCAGCGCCGCGGTGGCTTCCGGGACGGGAACGCTCGTCACCCGGCGGCCGGAGCCCTCCCGCAGAAGGGCGGCCCAGAGCAGGATCGCCAGGATCAGCGCCAGACAGGGCGTCAGGATCATCAGGGGCTTCCTCAGCCGGGGGTCGCTGATCGCATCCCATAGCTTCTGTAAAAATCCGTTGATCGTTTTCATAGAACCACGCATCCGTTTCCGTGAGATCACCTTGCTATCATAGCGTACTCCCGGCGCTTTTGCAACCGTTTTGTCGCCTCAGGGCAGTTTTTGGCAGGAGGGCGATTCTGTTCTTGTGAACGGCGGCAAATTGTGCTACAATGCTGCACATGATGACGAACTTTGAAGCGCGCTACTGCGAGGCGCGGCAAAAGCTGATTCGCAGCCATTTTCGAAAACTGAACGACCGGCAGATCGAGGCCGTGATGGCCACCCAGGGGCCGCTTCTGATCCTGGCCGGCGCCGGCAGCGGCAAAACCACGGTGCTCATCAACCGCATCGCCAATCTTCTGCGCTTCGGCCGGGCCAGCGACAGCACGGAGCTGCCCCCCGACGCGGACGAGGAGGCCCTGCGCATCCTGGAGGGCGGCGGAACGGAGGCAGAGAAGCTGGCCGCTCTGGAGCCGGTGGCTCCCTGGCGGATCCTGGCCATCACCTTCACCAACAAGGCCGCCGACGAGCTGAAGGCGCGGCTGGAGCGGATGCTGGGCGAGGGGGCCGAGGACATCTGGGCCTGCACCTTCCACTCCGCCTGCGTGCGCATCCTGCGCCGGGATGCGGACAAGCTGGGCTATGGGGACAACTTTACCATCTACGACACCTCGGACACCCAGAGTCTCCTCAAGCGCATCCTGAAGGATCTGGAGCTGGACGAGAAGAGCTTCCCGCCCCGCAGCGTGGCTGCCGAGATCAGCCGCGCCAAGGACGCGCAGCTGGGCGCGGCGGCCTATCTGCAGCAGGCCCAGGCCTCCAACGATTTCCGCCGGATCCGGGTGGGGCGCGTTTACGAGGAGTATACCCGGCGGCTTTTCGCGGCCAACGCCATGGATTTTGACGATCTGATCGCCAACACCGTGAAGCTCCTGCAGGAGCAGGAGGACGTGCGCGCCTACTGGCAGCGCCGCTTCCAGTACGTGCTGGTGGACGAGTATCAGGACACCAACCACCTGCAGTATCTGCTGGCCTCCACCCTGGCGGGGGGCTGGGGCAACATCTGCGTGGTGGGCGACGACGACCAGAGCATCTACAAGTTCCGGGGCGCCACCATCGAGAACATCCTCTCCTTCGAGAGCCAGTTTCCCAAGTGCCGCACCATCCGCCTGGAGCAGAATTACCGCAGCACCGGCCACATCCTGGACGCGGCCAACAGCGTGATCCGAAACAACCTGGGCCGCAAGGGCAAGGAGCTGTGGACCGAGGCCGGCCCGGGGGAAAGGATCGAGCTCTACTGCGCCGACAACGAGAACGAGGAGGCCCAGTTCGTTGCCTCCACCATCCTCTCCGGCTTCAGCCAGGGGGCCCGCTGGCAGGACCACGCCGTGCTCTACCGGATGAACGCCCAGTCCAGCCAGCTGGAATTTGCCTTCAAGCGCAACGGCATCCCCTACCGGGTCATCGGCGGCACCCGCTTCTTCGACCGGGCGGAGGTCAAGGATCTGCTGGCCTATCTGAACGTGATCGCAAGCCCGGCGGACGATCTGCGGCTCAGCCGCATCGTCAACAGTCCCCCCCGGGGCATCGGCGAGCGGAGCATGGAGCTTGCCAGGGAGATCGCCTCCCAGGAGCGCTGCAGCCTCTTCGAGGTGCTGAGCCGGGCGGACCGCTGGCCGGATCTGAAGCGGGCCGCGCCGAAGATGAAGCTCTTCACCCAGATGCTGGAGGAGCTGCGGGCCTTCTCCGCGCTGAATCCCCCGGACGCGCTCTACGACGAGCTGCTGGAAAAGACCGGCTATCTGCGGATGCTGGAGAGCTCCGAGGAGGACAAGGATCAGAGCCGGGCCGAAAACGTGAAGGAGCTGAAGAGCAGCATCCTCAGCTTCATGAAGGAGTCCGGCGATCTGACGCTGGACGGCTATCTGGCAAATGTGGCCCTCTACACCGACCTGGACAACTACGACCGGGAGGCGGACAGCGTGGTGCTGATGACCATGCACAGCGCCAAGGGCCTGGAATTCCCCACGGTGTTCATCGTGGGCATGGAGGAGACCATCTTCCCCGGCATGCGCGCCATCGGCGAGCCGGAGGAGATGGAGGAGGAGCGGCGGCTCTGCTACGTGGCCCTGACCCGCGCCAAGCGGCGGCTCTATCTGGTCTGCGCCCGGCAGCGGATGCTCTTCGGCCGCACCACCGCCAACCGGGCCTCCCGCTTCGTGGACGAGATCCCGGAGGAGCACATCCGCAAGAACCTGCCCAAGGGCTACGGCTATCACGAGCGGCGGGAGGAAAGCGGCTTTGCCTCCTTCAACCGCTGGGACGAGCCGGGATCGGGCTTTGCCCCCCGCGGCCGCCGGGAGGAGCAGGGCTTTTCCGCCCGGCCGTATCGGGCGGAGAGCGCAGCCGCCTCCCGTCCCGCGGCGCCCAGGCCCCGCCCGGCCTATAGCCTCGCGCCGCCCAAGCCCGCCGCGCCGCCCCAGAGCTTCGCCGAGGGCGACAAGGTGCGGCACAAGGCCTTCGGCGCAGGCGTGATCGCCAAGATGACCCCCATGGGCGGGGATCATCTGGTGGAGATCCAATTCGAAAAGGTCGGCGTCAAGAAGCTGATGCTCCGCGCCGCCGCCCAGCACATGACAAAAGAATAAGCAGACAGAAAAGAGCTCTCCGCGCAGTTTCGGCGCGGAGAGCTCTTTTCATTCTTCAGGCGAAGAGTCCCGTGATCCAGGATGCGAGGGGGAAATAGGCGATGGGCAGGAAGATGGCCGGCAGCATGTTGGCCACCTTGATCCGCTCCTTCCCCAGGCCCAGCATGTTCACCGCCATGCCGATGAGGATGGTGCCGCCCACGGCGCTCATCTCCGTGACCACCGCCTCGCTCAGCGCGGGGCCCACCAGGCCCGCCAGCAGGGTCAAGCCGCCCTGGAACAGCAGGATGAACAGCACCGAGCAGGGCACGCCCAGCCCCATGGCCGCCGCAAAGGCCATGGAGGACACGAAATCCAGGGCGCTCTTGGCATAGATGATGCTGTAATCGTGCTCGATGCCCGCCTTCAGGGAGCCCACGATGGTCATGGAGCCGATGCAGAAGAGGATGCAGGCGGAGACAAAGCCCTCGGTAAAGCGGCTGTTGCCGGTTTTGCCGCGGAAGAGCTTGGTTTTGACGGCGTCCCCCGCTTGCTCGATGCCGTCGTCAATGCGCAGCAGCTCGCCCAGGGCGGTGCCCAGGGCCATGGAGAGGATCACGCACAGCAGCTCCCCGGTCTGGATGGCGCTGGAGACGCCGATCACCACGGTGCAGAGGGCCAGAGCCTTGATGAGGGCGTTCTGGAAGCTCTCCTTCAGACGGTTGCGCAGCAGGATGCCGATCAGGCTTCCCAGCAGCACCGTGCCCATATTCACGAATACCGCGATCATGCTTCCCTCTCCCCTCTCAGATACGCCGCCAGAAAGCGCAGGGCCTGCCGGTAGCTCTCAAAGCCCAGGCCGGAGACCGTTTTCAGGCAGGCAGCGCGGACATAGGACACATGGCGAAAGGCCTCCCGGCTGTCCGGGTCGCTGAGATGCACCTCCACCGCGGGCAGCGCCACGGCCTTCAGCGCGTCCAGCAGGGCCACGCTGGTGTGGGTGTAGGCGGCGGGATTCATCACGATCCCGTCAAACGCCCCCAGGGCAGCCTGGATCCTGTCCACCAGAACGCCCTCGTGATTGGACTGGAAGATCTCCACCTCCGCGTCCAGCTCCGCCGCGGCCTCCCGGATGAAGCGCTCCAGCGCGGCGTAGTCCCGCCTGCCGTAGATCTCCGGTTCCCGGACGCCCAGCAGATTCAGATTCGGTCCGTTGAGTACAAGGATCCTCATGCCAGCACCTCCAGGATCTTCTCCACCGCTTCCTCCACGGTGTCCGTCTCCTCGATCACATGGTCCGCAAAGCGCGCGTAGAGCGGCGCCCGCTCGGCGTAGAGCTCGCCCAGATCCCGGCTCAGGGAGATGGGTCTGCCCTCCCGGCTCAGAAGGGAGAGCGCCCGCTTGCGCCAGACGATCACCCCGTTCTGGTGCAGCAGGGGGTAGTTCTCCTCCCGGGTGACGCAGCCGCCGCCGGTGGAAAGGATGCAGCCGGAGCGCTTGCCCAGCTCCCGCAGCACCGCGGTCTCCCGCCGGCGGAAGCCCTCTTCCCCTTCCCTTGTAAAGATCTCGGGGATGCTCATGCCCGCCTGCTGTTCGATCTCCCGGTCCGCCTCCAGCACGGGGCGGCCCAGCCGCGCGCCCAGCGCCTGCGCGATTTTGCTCTTGCCGCAGCCGGGCATCCCGATCAGCACGATGTTCTCCATCTCCCGGGAAAGGCTGTCGGTGATCTCGCCGATGCGCCCGTCGGGGATGGCGGAGGCCGTGAAGATCTCCGCGCTGCGCTTGGCCTGGGCCACCAGCATGCTGAGGCCGCCGGCGTGGGGGATCGACAGCTCCTCCGCCTGCAGCAGCAGCGCCGTGCGGGCCGGGTTGTAGATCACGTCCAGCACGCCGACGCACCTGGGAAAGGCCCGCAGGTCCACCGGAGCCTCGCCGTTATGGGGATACATGCCCACCGGGGTGGTGTTCACGATCAGCTCCGCGTCCGCGTGCAGGTGCAGATTGCCGTAGTGGTTCTCGCCCCCGCGGGAGATCACCACGATCTCCCGGGCGCCCTTCTGCCGCAGCACCCAGCAGGCCATCACCGAGGCGCCCCCGCTGCCCAGCACCAGGGCCTTCTTGCCGGCGGGGTCGATGCCGCTCTTCTGCAGCAGCCAGGCGAAGCCGAAGGCGTCCGTATTGTCCCCGTAGAGGCCGCCGTCGGGCTGGCGCAGCAGGGTGTTCACGCTGCCGATCTCCCGGGCGGCGTCGGAAAGGGCGGTGCAGAAGGGCAGCACCGTTTTCTTGTAGGGGATGGTGACGTTCAGACCCTGCCACTCCCCTTCCCGCAGGAAGTCCTCCAGCTCCTCCGGCTCCCGCTCGAAGAGGCTGTAGCGGTAATCCGTCAGTTCCCGGTGGATCTGGGGCGAATAGCTGTGGCCCAGCCTGCGGCCCAGCAGGCCGCAGATCATCTCCGGGGAGCGCCGCTGCTGCAGCGCCCGGCTCTGCTCCAGGATCTGCCGGTACACCGCCCGGATCTCCCCCCGCAGCGGCGCGGGGCAGAGCCCGGCCACGGAGGCCAGCTTTTGCTTTTCCCGCGCCTCGTCCAGGATGGGCAGGGCGCGCCGCTTTTTCAACTCCCCGATCTGCCCGGAGAGCTCCATCCGGCGCAGCAGCAGGCCCGTCAGCTCCCGGTCCAGGGGATCCAGCAGGGCCCGGTAGTCCTTCAGCTCCGCAGGCTCCGCCTCCCGCGCTTCCAGCAGGGCGTCGTACAGGGCCAGGGCCGCCGCTGCCTCCACCACCGGCACCGCCCGGGGTACCACGCAGGGATCGTGCCGCCCGCTGATGCGCAGCTCGGTCTCTGTCATGGTCTCCAGATCCACGCTGCGCTGGGGCAGGGCGATGGAGGGCGTGGGCTTGAAGGCCGCCCGGAACACCAGGGGCATCCCGTCGCTCATACCGCCCAGGATCCCGCCGCAGTGGTTGCTTTCGGTGACCACCCGGCCCTCCCGCAGCAGGAAGGGGTCGTTGTTCTCGCTGCCCCGGAGGCGGGCCGCTTCAAAGCCGGCGCCGAAGTCCAGCCCCTTCACGGCGGGGATGCCGTACACAAGGGCCGCGATGCGGCTCTCCAGCCCCGCAAAGAGGGGGCCGCCCAGGCCCACGGGGAGTCCCAGCACCCGGCACTCCACCACGCCGCCCAGGGAATCGCCCTGCTCCTTCGCCTCCATAATGGCGGCGATCATCGCTTCTCCGGCATCGTCATCCACCACCGGAAAGCTTTTTCCCGCTGTTGATTCCGTGAGTTCCCCCACGTCATGGATCCCGCCGATCTCCGCGATCCGGGAGATCACACGGACGCCCGCCCGCTCCAGCAGCTGCAGGCAGACCCCGCCCGCGATGCAGACCGGCGCGGTCATGCGGCCGGAAAAGGCGCCGCCGCCGGCATTGTCCCAGGCCGCGCCGTACTTCACAGCGGCGGGAAAGTCCGCGTGGCCGGGGCGGGGAGTCCGGGCAAAGCGGGCATAGTCCGCGCTGCGGACATTGGTGTTTCGGATCTCGGCGGCGATGATCCCGCCGTCGGTGCAGCCGTCCTGCAGGCCGGAGACGAAGTCCGGCCGGTCCGGCTCCTTCCGTGGCGTGGACCAGGGGGTCCTGCCCGGGGCCCGGCGGTCCAGAAAGCGCTGCAGCGCGTCCCGGTCGATGGGCTCCCCGGCGGGGACGCCGTCCAGGCGCATGCCGATGCAGGGCGCGTGGGACGCGCCGTAGATCTTCAGCTTCAGTTTTGCTCCGTTCCAGTTCATGGGCGCTCTTCCTCCAGCTTCTGCAGATCCTCCCAGAAAAGAGGATAGGATTTCGCCACGCTCTCCGCGCCGCTGAGCTCCACCGGCCCTTCGCAGAGGCAGGCCGCCACGGCGGCCGCCATGGCGATGCGGTGGTCCCCGGCGCTGTCCGCCGCGCCGCCGGTGAGGCTGCCGCGGCCGTGGATCACCAGGCCGTCCGCCAGCTCCTCCACCGAGCCGCCCAGACCCCGCAGCAGGGCGGCGGTGGTTTTGAGCCGGTCCGACTCCTTGAGACGGAGCCGCGCGGCGTTGCGGATCCGGGTGTCCCCCTCCGCCCCGGCGGCCAGCACGCTGAGCACCGGGATCAGGTCGGGGATGGGCGCGGCGTCGATTTCCAGGCCCCGGAGGCTTCCCCGGCACACCAGAACGCCGTCCTCTTCCTCCCGGACCTCTGCGCCGAAGCCCCGCAGCAGTGTCAGCACCGCCCGGTCGCCCTGGAGGGAGCGGAGATCCAGCCCCCGCGCCAGCAGGCCGCGGCGGCTCAGAGCTCCCATGCAGAGGAAGAAGGCCGCGTTGGACCAGTCCCCCTCCACCGTGTGCGGGCCGGAGAGACAGGGCCGCTCTCCGCCCGGGAAGGCATAATCGGTTTCTTTCTTCTCATAGGACAGGCCCGCAAGGCGCAGCGCGTCCTCGGTCATGGCAATATAGGGGCCAGACTCCACCGGCGGCTCCACCCGCAGGCGGCTCTCCCCTTCCAGCAGGGGCAGGGCCAGCAGCAGACCGGAGATATACTGGGAAGAGACGTTCCCCGGCAGGCAAAAGGCCCCGGGGCGCAGCCGCCCTTCCACCTGCAGCAGAGCGCCTTCCGCCCGGAGGCCCATGCCATGGGCGCAGAGCTCCCGGTCCAGCGGGGCCAGGGGCCGCTGAGGCAGGCGCCCCTCCCGCCGGAATACTGCCCGGGCGCCCAGGGCGCCCAGCACCGGCAGCAGCAGGCGCAGGGTGGTGCCGCTCTCCCCGCAGGGGAGCAGACATTCCTCCGCGGGCAGCGCCCGGATGGGTCTGACGCGCAGGACTTCGTTTTCTTCTTCGATCTCCGCCCCCAGGGCCCGCAGGCAGCGGATCGTGGCCCAGATGTCGTCGGAGAGCCCCCGGCAGCGGATGCGGCTTTCCTCCCGGGAGAGGGCGGCGCAGATCAGCAGCCGGTGGGCGCGGGATTTGGAGGCCGGGACCGTCACCGCGCCGCAGCGGCTTCCCGGCAGGATGCGGCGCGTCATATGGCGCCTCCCAACCGCAGCCAGTCCCCCAGCGCGGAGAGCGGCGCTTCCTCCACCCGGCAGCGGCCCAGGGCCTCCGGCAGGATCAGGGGAAGACTGCTCCCCCTGCGCTTTTTGTCCCGCAGCATGGCCTGCAGCAGCGCGTCCGCGGGCCAGGTGCACTCCGTTGGCAGGCCCAGGGCGCGCAGCAGCGCGCAGATCCGCTCCGCCGTCTCCGGCGGGCAGATCCCCTGTTTCGCGGCCGCCCGGGCCGCCATGACCATGCCCACGGAAACCGCCTGGCCGTGGCACAGGGCGTAGGCGCTGCAGAGCTCCACCGCGTGGCCGAAGCTGTGGCCCAGGTTCAGAAGCCGGCGGCTGCCCCGGTCAAACTCGTCCTCCTCCACCAGGTCCCGCTTGATGGACACGCAGCGGAAGATGGTGCTCTCGGCGCCCGCGGCGGCAAGGCCCTCCCGCTCCAGCGTCTCAAACAGCGCCACGTCCCGCAGGATCGCGTATTTGACCACCTCCGCCGCGCCGCAGCGCAGCTCCTCCTCCGGGAGCGTTTGCAGCAGCGCGGGGTCGCAGAGCACCGCAAGGGGCTGCCAAAAGCAGCCCGCCAGATTTTTGCCGGCGGGCAGATCCACCGCCGTCTTGCCGCCCACGGAGGAATCCACCATGGCCAGCAGGCTGGTGGGGATCTGGACATAGTCCATGCCCCGCTGATATGTGGCCGCGGCAAAGCCGGTGAGATCGCCGGTGACGCCGCCGCCGAGAGAAATCAAAAGGTCGCTGCGGCCCAGGCCCTTTCGGGCCAGAAAGTCCAGCAGCTTCCCGTAGGTCTCCAGATTTTTGTACTGCTCGCCGGAGGGGTGGACAAAGCGCAGGACCCGGAAGCCGGCCTGGACGAGAGAGCGCTGCAGCCGGTCCCCGTAAAGGGCGTTCACATGCTCCCCGGAGACGACGCAGGCCGTTTCCGCGCGGCTCAAGGAGCGCAGCAGCGCCCCCGCCCGATCCAGCAGGCCCGCCTCGATGCGAACCTCATACTGCCGGGAGGCGTGGATGCTCACGGTTTTCATCGTCCGTCCACCTCTTCCTTGCGCCGCTTTCCCTCTTCCAGGAGCCGCTCCAGGGTCTCTGCGTCCCGCCGCTCCAGGGCGTCCCGATAGGCGGAGAGACTTGCAATGATCGTGTCCAGCTCAGCCAGCAGATTCTCCCGGTTTTCCAGGAACAGCTCCGTCCACATGGGCGGGTTGAGCCAGGCCACCCGGGTCATATCCTTGTAGCTGCCGGCGGAAAAGCCCTTGTGGCCCAGGGCCGTGGGGCTTTTGATATAGGCGTTGGACACCACATGGGCAAGCTGGGAGGTGAAGGCGATGCTCTCGTCGTGCTTCTCCGCCGTGGTGACGGAAAAGCGGCCAAAGCCGGCCGGAGCCAGCAGCTCCTTGGCCCGGCTGAGCAGCTCGATATCGTCAAACACGGGGGGGACCAGCACCATGGGCGCGCCCTTGTACAGGTTCGCCCGGGCGTATTTGTAGCCGGAATACTGGGTGCCCGCCATGGGGTGGCCGCCGATATAGGTGAAGCCGTATTCCTTTGCCAGGGGGAAGCAGGCCTCGCAGACCACGCGCTTGGTGCCGCAGCAGTCCATCACCAGGGGCCCGGGCCCGATGAAGGGGCCCATCTCCCGCAGCCACGCGATGGCCGCGTCCGGATAGACGCAGAGGAGGATCAGGTCGCAGCTCGACGCGGTTTCGGCGTCCAGCTTCCCGTCCACCTCCCCGCTGAGCATGGCGTATTCCAGGATGGCGGGGCTCCGGTTCCAGGCCAGGATCCGATGCCCGGCGGCGTGATACGCCTTCACGAAGGAGCCTCCGATGAGGCCCAGGCCGACGACGCCCAGGGTCATGCCGTCACGACCTTTCGGATCTCCCGGACCTTGCGGGCAAGCTCGGCGTACTCCTCCGGCCGGAGGGACTGGGCCCCGTCGCAGAGGGCGCGGAGGGGGTCGTTGTGCACCTCGACCATGAGGCCGTCGGCCCCGGCGGCCGCGGCGGCCATGGCCATGGGCGGCACCAGGCGGGCCATGCCGGTGGCATGGCTGGGATCCACGATGACCGGCAGATGGCTCAGCTCATGGAGCATGGGCACCGCCGAGAGATCCAGGGTGTTGCGGGTGTAATCCGAGTAGGTGCGGATGCCCCGCTCGCAGAGGATCACCTGCTCGTTGCCGCCGGACATGATGTACTCCGCGCTCATCAGCAGCTCCCGCAGGGTGCTGGCCAGGCCCCGCTTCAGCAGCACCGGCTTGTCGGAGCGGCCCAGCTCCCGCAGCAGGTCGAAGTTCTGCATGTTGCGGGCGCCCACCTGGATCACATCCACGTCGGCGAAGAGCTCCAGGTCCCGCACGTCCATCAGCTCCGTGACGATGGGCAGGCCCGTCTCCGCCCGGGCGATGCGCAGCAGCTCCAGGCCGGTGGCCTTCAGGCCGGAAAAATCATAGGGCGAGGTGCGGGGCTTGAAGGCGCCGCCCCGCAGCAGATCCGCGCCGGCGGCCTTCACCGCCTTCGCCACAGTGACGATCTGCTCCTCCGTCTCCACGGAGCAGGGTCCGGCGATCATGGCAAAATGGCCGCCGCCCACGGGAACGCCGCCGGCGCTGACCACCGTGTCCTCCGGATGGAAGTGCCGGTTGCAGCACTTGAAGGGCTCCGTCACCCGGCTGACCTTGTCCACGATCTCCAGGCTGCCCACCAGATCCAGGTCCAGGTGGCTGGGATCGCCCACCAGGCCCAAAACCGTGTGCAGCTCGCCGTCGGAGACATGGACCTTCAGTCCCTGATGCTCCAGCCACTGGATCAGACGTTCCTTCTTCTCCTGGTCTACGCCCGGCTTCAATACTACGATCATACTCTCAAACCCCTTGTTCTTTGGTATTATATCGGGAAATAAAAAATCCGCCCAGGGATTCCCTGTGCGGAAACAGCATGTTCAGGAGCTCTTTTCTGCGCCACAAATCAGCCCTTACCGCACAACAACAGGAAGAGCATAGGGATAGCTGTACGCAAAAACGCTCATGTTTCGGCTCCTTTTCTCGATCTTTGGAGATGGATATACTATAGCCGGATAAAACAATAAAGTCAAGACATGTTTTCGACAAATCCGCGCATCTTTTCGGGGGAAAAACTGGATCATTCCTTCAAACAGCTCCGCAGCTGCTCCACGGCCCGCCGCTCCAGCCGGGAAACCTGCACCTGGGAGACGCGCAGCACCCGGGCGCAGCTCTGCTGGGTCAGGCCGTGGTAGTAGCGCAGGGCGATGACCTTCCTCTCCCGCTCGGGCAGCTTTTCGATCAGCGCGCGCAGACTCACCCGCTCCAGCATGCGCTCCTCCGCCTCATAGTCGCCCAGCACCAGCTCCAGACTGAAGCCGTCCTCCCCGCTCTGGCGATGGATGCTCTCCGCCGGCCCCGTGGCCGCCTCCGCAAAGGCGATCTCCTCGGGGCTGAGACCGGTCTCCTCCGCCAGTTCCGAGACGCAGGGCTCCCGGCCGCTGCGCTGCTCCAGCGCGCGCCGGGCCGCGTGGATCCGCGCCGCCTGCTCCTTCACCCCGCGGCTGACCTTCAGCATGCCGTCGTCCCGCAGGAAGCGGCGGATCTCCCCGGCGATCTTGGGCACCGCGTAGGTGGAGAAGCAGGTGCCATAATCCGGGTCGAAGCCTTCGATGGCCTTGAGGAAGCCCAGGCAGCCCAACTGATACAGGTCCTCCGGCTCGGCTCCCCGGCCGAAATAGCGCCGGGCCACGCTCCAGATGAGGCCGGCGTTTTCCTCGATGAGCCGGCCGGCGGCGCCCCGGTCTCCGGCGCGGGCGGCGCTGAGCTCCTCCCGCTGCCGCCCGGTCACGGCCGCTCCGCGCGGCTGCGGACCCGGCGCTGCATGACCACGGTGGTCCCCCGACCGGGGCGGGAGCGCACCCGCAGCTTGTCCATAAAGCTCTCCATGATGGTGAAGCCCATGCCGCTGCGCTCCTCCCCGCCGGTGGTGAAGAGGGGTTCCCGGGCGCGCTGCAGGTCCTCGATGCCGCAGCCCCAGTCCTGCACGGCGATCTCCAGCAGACCGCCCTCCAGCACCCGCAGGCGCATCCGGATCTTGCCCACCGTGTCCGGGTAGGCGTGGACGATGCAGTTGGTCACCGCCTCGCTGACCGCGGTCTTGATGTCCCCCAGCTCCTCCAGCGTGGGGTCCAGCTGCAGGGCGAAGGCCGCCGCCGCGGCGCGGGCCAGGGCCTCGTTGCTGCTCCTGCCGGGAAATTCCAGCTTGATGTAATTGACAGCTTTCATGCGCTCCCCTCCTACAGTTTCCGGACAGACACGGGGATCAGACGGTCGATCCCTGCGGTGTCGATCACGCGTTTGGGCTGCTGGGCCGGGTTTTCGATCCACATCCTGCCGCCCGTCTCCCGGAGTCTGCGGCTCAGCCGGATGAGAAGGGCGATCCCGGAGGAATCCATAAAGCGCAGCCCGCTCAGATCCACCACCAGGTCCCGGGGCAGATACTCCTCCAGCAGCTCGTCCATGCTCTCCATGGCCCGGCGCGCCTCGTGCTGGTCCAGCTCCCCTGTGAGATACGCGGTCAGACGGCCCTCGGCAAATGCAGTGCCGATCTCCATGCTCCCGCCTCCTTTTCACAAAAAATAACGCTGCATCCGCGGATGCAGCGTTATTGTAGCAGATTTTACCCGAGAAACCTGTCGGTTTTACACCTTTCGAAGCCAGAGGATCGAGCCTTTTGCCAAGCGCAGGCCCAGCTTTTCCTGCAGGGCCAGGGACGCGGCGTTGTCGGGAAAGACCTGGCAGTAGGGCCGGTTTCCCGCCGCCAGCTCCCGGGCGATCAGAAAGCTCTCCAGCGTCTGAGCGATCCCCTGTCGGCGCCAAGCGGGCAGCACCTCCAGCAGACCCATGCCCCCCTCGGCGTGCTTGCCGATGAAGCCCAGGATCTCCCCGCCCCGGAACAGGCCGAAGAGGGCGCCCCGCTCCAGGAGCCAGGCCAGGTATTCTCTGTCCTCCTGGCGGTAGTTGGCGATCATAAAGTCCAGGTGCTCCCCGGTCAGCGGGCGGATATCGCTTCTGTCAAAGGCCGGCGCTTCCGCCCTCTCGTACACCGCCTGGCGGCAGCGCATCCAGGTCTCCATGCCCAGGCTGGCGCAGAGAAGCGCCTCCTGCTCGGGCTGGTGGATGGCCAGCAGCGGGAAGCTCCGGCCGGAGAGCAGGCGCAGGGCCGTCTCCCCGTCCGCGCAGGAGAGCATCCCGCAGTAGCCCTCGTCCACGGAGAGCAGGACGCCGTTGTCCTCCGCGGCGGCGATCTCCCCCAGCCCCCGGCGCAGGGCCTCCGTCATGTCCGTATGGAGGAGCGGGTCCCGGTCCAGCCAGGCGAGAGCGGCTTCTGGGGAAGCGTTCATTTGCCCAGATTCTCCAGGCTCAGCTTCAGATTCTCGATCAGCGCCTCCAGCTTGGCCTTCTTCTCCCGCTCGGCGTTGACCACGGCCTCCGGCGCGCGGGTGACGAAGTTCTGGTTGGAGAGCTTGCCGATCTGCGCCTGGAGCATCTTTTGGGCGTTCTGCAGCTCCTTGTCGATACGGGCGCGCTCCTTCTCCAGATCCACCAGCTCCGCCATGGGCATGAACATGCGGGCGTTGTCGGTGACCACGGAGACCATGCCGGCCGTGCTCTCGGGCGCGGCGTCCAGCACGGTGACGGCGCTGGCGTAGGCCAGCTTGCAGATATAGTCTCTGCCGGCCTCGAAGGCGGCCTTCTTGTCGGTGGCGATGATGAGGTGCGCCTTGCGGGAGGGCGGCACGTTCATGTCGCTGCGGCGGGCGCGGACGGCCTTGATGGCGGTCATCACCATCTCAAAGCTCTGCTCGTCCTCGGGGAAGGAGAGCTCTGGCTTGAACTCGGGGTAGCGCGCCGCCATCAGCGCCTCGCCCTCGTGGGGCAGGGCCTGCCAGATCTCCTCGGAGATGAAGGGCATGAAGGGGTGCACCAGCTTGAGGATCTCGGTGAGCACGTAGAGCAGCACCTTCTGGGCGCCGATCTTCGATTCCTCGTCCTCGCCGTTGAGGCGGGGCTTGGTCAGCTCGATATACCAGTCGCAGAAGCTGTCCCAGATGAAGTCGTAGATCTTGCCGGCGGCCACGCCCAGCTCGAAGCTGTCCATGTTCTCGCAGACCTCTTTGACGGTGTCGTTGAGCTTGGAGAGGATCCACTTGTCCTCGATCTCCAGCTTCTCAGGCAGCTCGTTGCGGTCGATCGTGAGGTTCATCATCACGAAGCGGCTGGCGTTCCAGAGCTTGTTGCAGAAGTTGCGCATGGCCTCGCACTTCTCCACGTAGAAGCGCATGTCGTTGCCGGGGGAGTTGCCGGTGATGAGGTTGAAGCGCAGGGCGTCCGCGCCGTACTTCTCCACGATCTCCAGCGGGTCGATGCCGTTGCCGAGGGACTTGGACATCTTGCGGCCCTGGCTGTCCCGCACCAGGCCGTGGATGAACACGGTCTTAAAGGGCTCCTTGTCCATCTGCTCCATGGCGGAGAAGATCATGCGGGCCACCCAGAAGAAGATGATGTCATAGCCGGTGACCATGACGGTGGTGGGGTACCAGTAATCCAGCTCCGGGGTCTTTTCGGGCCAGCCCATGGTGGAGAAGGGCCAGAGGGCGGAGGAGAACCAGGTGTCCAGCACGTCCTCCTCCCGGCGGATCTTCTCGCTGCCGCACTTTTCGCAGCGGCAGGGATCCTGGCGGGAGACGGTGACGTGGCCGCAGTCCTCGCAGGTCCAGGCGGGGATCTGGTGGCCCCACCAGAGCTGCCGGGAGATGCACCAGTCGTGGACGTTCTCCATCCAGTTCAGGTAGATCTTGGAGAAGCGATCCGGCACGAAGCGGACGCGCCCGTCCTTCACCACCTCGATGGCCTTCTTGGCCAGGGGCGCCATCTTCACGAACCACTGGGGGCTGGTGAGAGGCTCCACCACGTTGCCGCAGCGATAGCAGCAGCCCACGTTGTGGCTGTAGGGCTCCACCTTCACCAGATAGCCCTGCTCCGTAAAGTCCTCCACGATGGCCTTGCGCGCCTCATAGCGGTCCATGCCGTCATACTTGTAGCCGCCGCAGATCTTCGCGTCCTCGTCGATGACCTGGATCTGCTCCAGATTGTGGCGCAGGCCCACCTCGTAGTCGTTGGGGTCGTGGCAGGGGGTCATCTTCACGGCGCCGGTGCCGAAGCCCAGCTCCACATAATCGTCCGCCACGATGGGCAGCTTCCGCCCCACCAGGGGCAGGATGGCGTTCTTGCCCACCAGATGGGCATAGCGCTCGTCCTCCGGGTGGACGGCCACGCCGGAGTCGCCCAGCATGGTCTCGGGCCGGGTGGTGGCGATGATCAGGCATTCGTCGGAGTCCTCGATGGGATAGCGGATGTGCCAGAAGTGGCCGGGAATGTCCTTGTACTCCACCTCCGCGTCGCTGAGGGCGGTGCGGCAGTGGGGGCACCAGTTGATGATGCGGCGGCCCTTGTAGATGAGGCCCTTCTCATACAGGTCGCAGAAGGTCTCCCGCACGGCCTTGGCGCAGGTCTCGTCCATGGTGAAGCGGCTGCGGTCCCAGTCGCAGCTGACGCCCATGCTCTTCTGCTGCTCCACGATGCGGTCGCCGTACTGCTCCTTCCAGGCCCAGACCCGCTCCAGGAACTTGTCCCGCCCCAGGTCGTAGCGGGTCTTGCCCTCCTCCTTGCGCAGGGTCTCCTCCACCTTGATCTGGGTGGCGATGCCCGCGTGATCCACGCCGGGGAGCCACAGGGCGGAATAGCCCTGCATGCGTTTGTAGCGGGTGATGATGTCCTGCAGCGTGGAGTCCATGGCGTGACCCATGTGCAGCTGTCCCGTCACGTTGGGGGGCGGCATCACGATGGAGAAGGGCTTCTTCTCGGGGTCGATGACGCCCTTGAACCAGCCGCCCTGCATCCAGAAGTCGTAGATCTTCTTTTCCACCTTCTGGGGTTCATAGACTTTCGGAAGCTCTTTCATGTTGTCCTCCTGTATTCTCAATTCAATTCCTTCACTTCAAGCCCCGTCTTTTCGGCGAGAAAGGCACCAAAGGCGGCGGGGTCGCCGTGGGTGAAGCAGCGCTCGGGGATCACCAGCGCCTGCTGGCGGTTCAGATAGAGATAAAAGGCTTCCTTGCCGTGAAATATACTCTCAAAGGCGCCGTACTGGTACACGGTGCTTTCCACCGTCCGCCGGGCGCTGACGTCCTCCTCCCCAAAGCATAGATCGATGCTTCCCGTCTTCCGGTAGGTTTTTGCCATCGTCGCCGCCAGGATCCGCGGCATCAGCAGCATTTCCCCACCCAGGATCGGCATCAGAACCATCAGCACAATGATGTGCGTGCCCGGCTCCCCGGCCACACAGAGGAGGATCATCGGGATCTCCAGCAGGAAGCACAGCCCCGCCAGTATGAACTGACTGATCCGCTGCTTGCGGTTCTTTGTTTTGTCGTGCGCCTTGATATAGGCCACGAAGTCCGCCTTTTCGTATTCGACATGCATGGCAAAGGCCATTTGACATCCCTCCCAACAAAAAACGCCCCGAGACTTTCGTCTCAGGGCGATCAAATACCGCGGTACCACCTGAATTCCGCTCCTCCTGTCATCCTGAGGAGCAAAGCGACGAAGGATCTCATGAGATTCTTCGCTTCGCTCAGAATGACGCGTCAAAGCGCTCATCGAACCCTTAACGCGGGTCAAACGCCGGGACTACGCAGTTTCCCTTCCCCCCGGGCGCTCAGGATCGACCTTCCGGGCTGCATCACAGGGACTTGCACCGTCCGTCCCCTCTCTGCGATCCGCAAAACCCGTACTCCTATCCGTCACAGCGCACAAATATCAGACGCCGAGATTATACAATGTGCCGAATGAAATGTCAACCGTTCAGCGGAAAAAATCGAACATCACGGTGTTGTTGTCCTCCAGGGCGCCGGGGTTGTAGAGCACCAGCACTGCGTCGGGCTGCGTTTCGTCGACGTAGGCCAGCAGATCCCCGTCCCAGAGGCGCAGATCCAGATAGTCCACCCGCTCGTAGCCCAGGGAGAAGAAGGGAATGATCACCAGGCTGAAGGAATCCTGCAGCACCAGGAGGCGCTTCCCGTTGCCGCCCAGCAGGTTCTCCACCCGCAGAAGGCCGTATTCCCCGCCGGTGTACACGTCGTAGGCGGCGCTGTGCATCCGGTCCGTCTGCTCCAGCTTCTCCGGAAAGAGCATGGTCTCGGCAAAGCTCCCCTCCCGCACAAGCTCCAGCTCCGGGACGGAGAAGCGCAGCCGGGTCTCGAAGCGGGGCGTGAGGATGCTCAGATCGTCCGCGCCGATGTACCACTCGCCCACCCGGCGGCCGTGGCTGCCCAGGAAGATCCCCTCCCGGACATCCCGGTCGTAGTTCGCCGGGTCCATCAAGCTCAGATCCGCCGCCAGGCTCGGCTCCCGCTCCGCCAGGGCGGCGGCGATGCGGGCGGAGGCCCAGAGCCCCGTCTCCGGCGTCCAGTGGTGGTCCGAGGGGAAAAAGAGGCTGTAATGGTCCAGGCCCTCGGCCCGCTCCAGCTCCCGCAGATCCAGGCAGTCCACCCCCTCCCGGCGCAGGATGGCCAGGAAGCGGTCGGCGTTCTCGTTGGAGAAATCCTCTACCCCGGGGGGCAGCTGCTTGTCCTGCTCATCCACCTTGAAGAGCAGGTTCACATAGAGGAAGGGGATGTCCCGCTCCTCCAGCGCCCGGGCGAAGTCCACGGTGTTTTGGGCGATGGGCTCCATGTCCAGCTCCGGGATGATGTAGGTCATCTGCCCGTTCTCCAGGCGATAGCGCTGGTTGACCTCCCGGCGGCCCAGGAGCCTCTGCACCCCGCCGTTCAGGGTGACCCAGCCCTCCTTCCCCGGCAGGAAGTCGTTGAAGCGGCTCTCGGCCAGGGCGGTGTCGCCGCCGGCGCGGATGGCGTAATAGCTCTCCCGCAGGAAGGGCTTCAGGCTCAGCAGGAAGAAGACCGCCAGAAACAGCAGGAAGCACAGGGCGGTGAGATTGCGGAGAGAAAACAGCTTTTTCATCGTCCCACCCCCTTAGAAAGTAAAGTAAATGAAGGGATTGTGGGATCCCATGGCCAGGAAGGACACCGACAGGGCCAGCAGCAGCAGATAGAGCGCCGCCCGGCCGACGGCGACCAGGGGCCGATCCTCCCGGCCCGCCGTGAGCTTGCGGAGCGCACGGGGAATGAGGGGCGTGGCCAGCACCGCGCCGGCAACCAGGAAGACCCAGGATTCCGAGAAGAGGAAGCGCGCCGGATCCGCTGCGCCCGCAGCGCCGAGGCCCAGCATGGCGCCCAGCTGGCAGAGGGCCGCGTCAAAGGACTGGGCCCCGAAGAGCACCCAGCCGGCGTTCACGATCAGCAGGGTCAGAGTGGCATAGAGGCCCTTCCCCGCCTTTGTGCGGAGCCTGCCGGGGATGCCGGAGAGCTTTTCAAAGGCCACCAGCACCCCGTACATCAAGCCCCAGACGATGAACTGCCAGGCCGCGCCGTGCCAGATGCCGGTGAAGAGCCAGACTGCAAAGAGATTGCGCAGGAGCTTTCCCTTCCCCACCCGGGAGCCGCCCAGGGGGAAGTAGATGTAATCCCGGAACCAGCGCCCCAGGGAGATGTGCCAGCGCTTCCAGAACTCGGACACCGAGCGGGAGATATAGGGGTAGTTGAAGTTCTCCTCAAAGCGGAAGCCGAACATGCGCCCCAGGCCGATGGCCATGTCGGAATAGCCGGAGAAATCGAAATAGATCTGCAGGCTGTAGCTCAGAGAGCCCAGCCAGGCCATGGCTGTGGAGAGCTCCCCCGCCCCGGCCAGGGTAAAGGCCCGCTCCGCCGCCACGGAGAGATTGTTGGCCAGCAAAATCTTCTTGGCAAAGCCCAGGATGAAGCGCATGACCCCCTGCTGGAAGCCCTCCGCGTCCACCGTGCGGCGCCGGATCTGCTCCGCCACGCTGTTGTAGCGCACGATGGGGCCGGCGATGAGCTGGGGGAAAAAGGAGATGTAGAGCCCCAGATCCAGGATATTGCGCTGGACTTCCGCCGTCCCCCGGTACACGTCGATGCAGTAGCTCAGCGCCTGGAAGGTGAAAAAGGAGATGCCGATGGGCAGGCTCAGCTCCACAGGCGGGATCTGAAGCCCCAGCAGGGCGTTCAGATTCTCGATGGTGAAGTCCAGATACTTGAACACGAAGAGAAGCCCCAGGTTCAAGACCACGGCCAGGATCAGCAGGGTCTTGCGCCCGCCGCCCCGGCGCGCGTCGATGCCCCGGCCCAGCAGGTAGTTCGCGCAGATGGAAAAAAGCATCAGAAAGACGTAGACCGGCTCGCCCCAGGCATAGAAAAGCAGGCTCGCCCCCAGCAAAAGCAGGTTGCGCGCCCTCTGTCCCCGCAGCAGATAGTAGCCCAGCAGCACTGCGGGAAGAAAGATGAAGAGAAAGATGGAGCTTGAAAACAGCATCGGTCAACGATCCTTTTCGCGGATTTCTTCGGTCTCTGAATTTGTATTATACCAAGCTTCACAGACCGTGTAAAGAGCCGGGGGAATCGATCTTTCCCCCGGCTCCGTTTTGTCTTCTATCTCAAAACTCAATTCTTCAATCCCGCGATATAGTCGCAGGCGGAGAGGGCGGCCACGTTCCCCTCGCCGGCAGCCTTGGCCAGCTGGTATGGCTTGCCGGTGCAGTCCCCCGCGGCAAAGACGCCGGGGACGCTGGTGGCAAGGCTCCTGTCCACCACCACGGCGCCCTTTTCATACACCAGGCCCGGCACCAGCCGGGTGACGGAGACCGTGTCCTTGATGATGAAGATCCCGTCCACCTTGTGCTCCTCCCCGGCGAAGACCAGGGTGTCCGCCTTCAGGCCGCCGCGGATCTCGTACTTGCCGTTCTGCTCAAAGCGCAGCACCCTGCAGCCGATGCTCTCCAGAAAATCGGCGTCGTGCCGGGCCTCCTCGCCGCCGCCCACCACGGCCACGGTCTTGCCCCGGTAGAGCATCCCGTCACAGGTGGCGCAGTAGCTGACGCCCCGGCCCAAAAACTCCCCCTCGCCGGGGTAGAGCTTTTCCCGGGTGATGCCCGCCGCCAGGATCAGCGCGGTGCACATATAGAAATCGCTGCCCACCGCCACGCCGAAGGTATTGCCCATGGGCATCACGGAGAGGGCCCGGCCGAAGATCAGCTCCGCCCCGCTCTCCTCCAGTTGGCGGCGGAAAAGCGCCGTCATCTCCTCCCCGCTCATGGGAGGCAGGCCGGGATAGTTGGTGACCTTTTCCGCTTTATAAAGGCTGCTGGTCTCCTGCCGGTTGCACACCACGCCCACGCTCTTCCCCCGATTCCGCAGGGTCATGGCGGCCGAGGTGGCGGCAAGGCCGCCGCCGATGATGATGACGTCAAAATTGTCTGACATAGGGATCCCTCCGTTTTCTGTTCTGTGGAAGGACGAGCCGCCATGGCTTTTCCACGGCGGCTCCTCCGTTTTATTTCTCGATGCGGAAGCGGGCGATCAAATTCTCCACGCTGTTGTCCATCAGGGTCAGGATGCGCTCCATGGTGATTTCCTGGGGAAGCTGCATCCCCAGATCCATCCACTGGGCGATGAAGCCGATGGCGCACTTGGCATAGAACTTGACCACGAATTCAAAGTCCTGCCGGTCGATGTTCTGCCCCTCGGAGACGATCACCGCGAAGCTGCGGATGCACTCCTCCATCTTCTGCTCCAGATAGCGCAGCATGTAGAGCCGGCTGTTGGAGTTGTACACGTTCAGGGTGAAGGCGCTGTTCTCCTTCAGATACTCCATGTACACCAGCACATCCTCCCGCCAGTGTTCATAGACCACCTTGTGGGGCAGCACCCGGTTGGCGTCCTCCTCGAAGACCCACTCCAGCAGATCGTACACGTCGTCAAAATGATAATAGAAGGTCTGCCGATTGACGCCGCAGATCTCCACCAGATCCTTCACCGTGATTTTGCCGATGGGCTTGACGTTCATCAGCTGCTTCAGAGCCGCAGCCAGAGACTCTTTCGTACTGGAAGACATGGTATCCCCCCATCCACGTTTTCTTGATGGTATTATAACAGCAATTCGGTGTTTTGCAAAGACATTTTTTGCGAAATGACAATTTTTCCGTTTTCTTTTGGAAAACACTTGAAAACGCCGGTCTAATCCTGTAGACTGAATTTATATCCGGAGAGGAGGGAAATCCATGAAGTTTTGTCCAGAATGCGGCGCCGAGGTCGTGCCGGGCAGGATCTATTGCAGCCGCTGCGGCTATGATTTTTCCTCCCATCCGGCCGTCCCCGCGCCGGAGCCTGCCGCGCCGCGCAGCAGCCGCGGGCTCTATATCGCCATCGCCTGTGTGGCTGCCCTCTGCGTGCTG
The DNA here is from genome assembly GCA_017428565.1 of Oscillospiraceae bacterium. Classification (GTDB taxonomy): domain Bacteria; phylum Bacillota; class Clostridia; order Oscillospirales; family Oscillospiraceae; genus Limivicinus. The sequence goes on along the minus strand of JAFRQP010000012.1, from coordinate 1,369 downwards.
ACCGCGGGGCTCTGGATCTTCTGGCCCCACCTGAAGCCCGCCCGGGTTTCCTCCGGCGGAGGCGGCACGGCGGCCAGCACCCCCCTGGCCCCGGAGAAAACGCCGGCCTCCCTTCCGGCATCGGGTAGCTCCCTCCTGCAGCCGAAAAGCTGGTGGCGCGGTTATCTCACCATCCGCAATTACAAGGGCGACCGCGATCTGGACGGCGAGTCCATGGAGGTCTGGGGCTACATCGGCAAGGAGAACGACGGGCGGACCTTCTTTGAGGTCTACGACCAGGAGAGCGTAACCGACGATACCACGGTGCTGGTGTCCTTCTACGCGGATCTCTGCTACGACTATCTCTCCCCCGTCATCGGCGATAACGACGCATGGGTCATGGACCTGGATCTGACGCCCCAGGACGCCGGTTCTCTGATCGTGTACCTGAAGGATCAGCGTCTTTTCTTCTATTATCCCTACAAATCCGCCACAGATTCCTTTGATCTGGAAATCGTCCTGTCTCCGAAATAAAGCCGCGAAAAAAATCTTTTCCAAAAACGAAAATAAGTCTTGAATTGCTTGAATCCTTGTGTTATACTCTCAAGGCTGACAAAATTGTACATTGTCGAAAGGGTTGAAATACATGTCTATCTTCATTACCATTCTGCAGGTTCTGGCCGGTCTGGGCGTTACCGCCATCGTTCTGGCGCAGAGCGGCAAGAGCGCCGGTCTGTCCGGTACGATCTCCGGCGGCGCCGACACCTTCATGTCCAAGGGCAAGGCCAAGTCTCTGGACGCCAAGCTCGCCAAGCTCACCAAGTGGTTTGCACTGGGCTTCGTGGTGCTCACTCTGGTGCTGAACCTGATGGCCGGCACCACCACCGCTTCTTCCGAGGATAAGGAGCTCATCGATCCCGCCGACGTCGTGTCTGTGGAGGACAACCAGGAAGAGGAAGTTGCCGATACCGATGAGGCCGCCGGCAGCGAGGACGAGCCGACCGCATAATTTTATCAGCATGAAGCAAGGCAGCTGTGAGAGATCACAGCTGCCTTTTCATTTTGTCCTTTTGAATAGGAGGCCGGGCATCTTTTGTGATGCCCGGCCTTCAGACTGTAGACAAACCTCTGCGGCAGAGGTTCGACACGCATGGGGGGATTGTGAAGGGGGGATTCATTTAGTTAAAGATACAAAATCCCCAAACTCACGCTTACGGATACTTCCAAATATGATTTTGGAGATATACCCCATGAAAACACAGAGATCCTTTTTTGAGCAGAACGGCGGCACTTATTCGCGAGTTGGCGATGTGCTTCTTCCTAACCTCGTCATTGAGAACGCGGAGCAAAGACCTCTTGGCAAATATGGTCTGAAGCGGAAACGCTATTT
>JAFRQP010000101.1 GCA_017428565.1 Oscillospiraceae bacterium | reverse complement strand
GAAGAACGTGATCCCCATCACGGCCCAGTGCACGGTGTTTGCGGAGTCTGAGGTCATCACCCTGGTGGGCGAGGGCAAGGCTACCGACGAGATCGCGGCCGGCATCGAGATGGCGGTTGCCAAGCGCTGCTTCGTCATGGCCAAGAAGGCCGGCGCCACGGACAGCATCACGCTGACGGGCGGCTGCGCCAAGAATGACGGTCTGAAGGAAGCCATCGAGCACGTGCTGAAGCTGAAGGTCATCAACCTGAAGACCGACCCGCAGCTGATGGGCGCTCTGGGCGCTGCCGAGTATGCCCGCCAGAAGGGCCTGGCCAAGAAGTAAGTCTTCTTCCAAACAGGAAAAACTCCGATCCGCAGAGGATCGGAGTTTTTTTGAAATTTTACTTGGAAAAAACGGACGGCTCAGATATAATTGGGGCAGATAAGAAGGACCCGGAGGAGGATCGGACCATGTATTGCGAAAAGTGCGGAGAAAAGCTGCCGGAAGGCAGCCGCTTTTGCACCAACTGCGGCGCGCTGCTGCAGGGAGAAGCGCCCGGCAGGGAGCCTCGGCCGGCAAAGAAGGGGAGGAAAGCCCTGATCGCCGCGGTGATCGTCCTGGCGGTGCTGGTGGCCGCCCTGGGCGGGATCGCCCTGGGCCAGGTCCTGGGCAGGCGCGGCGAGGGCTCCGCCTCCCGCCCGAGCGGGGATCCCAGCAGCGGTGACAGCCTGCCGGGCAGCGCGCAGCAGCCCATTGTCATCATGCCCCAGCCCGGCAGCCCGTCCCAGCCGGGGAGCCCCGGCCAGCCCGCGGCCCCGACCGCCCAGCCCGCGGTCCCGACCCAGCAGCCCCTGTTTCCGACTACTCAGCCCCTGTTCCCCAGCGCTTCCCCCATCACGCCGGCGCAGCCTGACGAGCCCCTGCGCCTGGACCACATGGAGGAGCGGCGAAACGGCCAGTTCCGCCTGGAATACCCGGTCTTTTCCGGCAAGCGGAGCGAGGAGCTGAACCGCCTGGTGGAGAACTACGCCCTGGGCCTGGGGATCGCCGGGAGCGTGGAGAACAGCAGCTACGAGGCCGACTACCTCTGTGAAGTGACCCTGGTCAACGACTCCATCGTCAGCATGGTTTTCTGCGGCACGGGCTATGTGCCCGGCGCGGCTCACGATTTCCGGGACGTGGTGCCCCTGAACGTGGAGATCGGGCCGATGCAGCCCATCGTCCTCTGGGACATCTTCGCCATGGACATGGAGGGCTTTTCCGACATCATCTACGGCTTCGGACAGCCCTACGGCGCCGCCTGGTCCGTTCCCGCGGCGGACTTCCCGGATCTGCTGTCCCTGGACCTGGAGGTGTACCACGGACTCACCCGGGCGCCCAACGGTTTTCTGACGCCGCGGGGCCCGGTGCTGCTGAGCTATGTGGGCGTCACCGGCGTGGAGTGGCTGGACGTGCTGCTGCCCATCAACATGATGAAGGATTACTACAACAACGACGCCATCCCCTGGGAGAGCTTGTATACCAACAACTGAACACGGCACAAACAGCAACACGCCCGGTTTTGCACCGGGCGTGTTGCTGTTTGATGGCGCTTACAAATCGTAATCCTCCGGATTCAATTGCTGTACGTGGGCCTCGGGATGCTTTGACCAGCCCTCGTTGTAGCTGCGAATGTAGGCCTCCTTGGAGGGATAGCCTGCCCAGACGCACCAGCCGCACTGTCCCGCAAGCTCCTCCAGGGGGACAAAAAACACGTTGATGTCCAGATACTTTCTGGATTCCCCCTCGGGCGTGAAGCGTACGAGGAAAGAACGGGAGAAGTCTTCCTTGAGCTGCTTTATGGTCGAGAGCATCTTGCGGGGTACCGGCAGCGGGAATTGGGGGACTTTTGCCATCAGGACCCAGTTCCCTTTCTCGTCCCGGACCTTCTCCAGCGTGAGAGGCTGGATGCTGCGGGGGCTCCTGTCCATGCGGCTCTCCAGCTGAACATCGGTGATGTGGATCTCGTCATTCTCCACCCAGGGGCCGGTGAAGACGACGGCGAGTCCTTTGGAAGCGTCGCCCCGATTGAGGGCCGTCACATGCGTCGACTTTCCCGGTTGGCATAGTGCCCGGTTATACAGTGTGACCTCCAGTCGGGGATGACCCTGGGACGCGGGCGCGTTGGGACAGGCAAAATACAACCGCATCGCCAGAGGATCCGGCTCGGGAGAGGGGAGAGTCTGCGCCTCGGGCAGATCCAGGATAGTCGCCAGGGCATGCAGCGATTCCTCGGCAAAGAGATAATCGGCCTTGATGGCTTGCTGAAACGCAGCCAGATTCGGGACGATCTTCTTCCATGCGGAAAAGCCCGTCCGCCGGGGCACTCGGCCGGGGCAGCGTCCCACGTTGGCCCAGGCGTCAAGCCCCGCGGCCTCGTCGATCCAGTTGAGAAAGAGATAGTCGCTGTCCGCGCAGGAGATGGCCAGCACCGCCGTCTTCAGCTTGCGGGAAAGAGGAGCCGCCAGCTCCCGAATCGATTTGAAATCGGAGAAATCCAGATCCTCCGATTGGAGGGAGAACCAGGCACTGTCATCGCTGCCCAGCAGATCCAGGGTTAGCGCAGCCTCCCCAGGGGAATCGGTGCGTCGATAGCCCTGCTGCTCCCAGGCGGCGCAGACAGCCTCTGCGACACGCTCCCGCGACAACGAAAGGCGTCTGCGAAAGTGCAGAGAAGAAAAGAACATGCCCATGGATAGCGCTCCTTCCTGAATCGATCAGTTGAAAGCAGGGATCCCGCGCAGTGCGCGCTCCCGGCTCAGTACTCCACCCGCTCCACGGTGCAGCCCGCGTCGGTGAGGAGCTGGACAAGGCCCTTGTCGCCTACCATGTGGCCGGTGCCCACGGCGAAGAACACGACCTTGCCCTCGGCCAGCCAGCCCAGCGCCACCTCCGCCATGCCGACGTTGCGGTCGTCCAGCAGGGCTTTGTTGTAGCCCTCCACCAGGGCCAGCTGCTCCTCGGTATAATCCTCGGTGCCCTCCTCGCTCTCGTTCAGCGCCAGGATGGCGTCATAATCGCCGTCGAGCCAGGCCTTGTAGAGCTCGTCCACACTCTCACCGTATTCGTCCAGGTAGTCCAGCACGGCCTGGATCTGCAGCAGATACAGCTCGTCCGGGAAACTGTTCAGCAGGTTCATCTGGAAGGAGGCGGATTCCACGTCCAGCACGGGCAGGTTATTTTCGTAGGACAGATAAATGAGCGAGCGATCCATGCCCAGCTCGGGGCTCAGGCTGGAGCGGGTCATCAGCGCGGCCTGCTCCGTGAGCTGCGCCCACATGGCAAGATTATAATAGTCCAGCATGGGGGAGTAGGCGCCCGCCTCGCCCAGCAGCGCCGCGCAGCGCTCGTAGAGCTCCTCTGGCATATGCTCCCGGACGCTGCCGCCGTCCAGATACAGAAACTGCTGATAATCGGCCATGGCGGCGTTCAGATCGGACTCGTAGGCCACCAGGTCAAACTCCACGGCCAGGGCGTCGCAGGAGAGCAGGATGGGGGCCACCTTCTCCAGCACGGCGCTGCTGCGCCCGTCGCCCACATGGATGGTGCCGAAGAGGTAGAGCGTGTGCCCCTCCGGGTCGGTGACCTTCCAGAGCATGGGGTGCAGGTCGGCCGGGTCAAAGTCCGGCGTCACCGGCGTGGGGGCGGGCGTGGGAGCCGGCTCCTCCGTGGGAACCGGGGTGGCGGGGGTCTCGGTGGGCGCGGGCTCAGCGCTCTTGCCGCAGCCGGCCAGCAGGCTCAGCGCCAGCAGCAGCGCCAGGATCAGAGATAAACGGCGTTTCATGTTCGGTCTCCTTTGTTTTTGTGTCGGGGCCTCCGCGTTCCTCGCCCGATGGCAGGCTTTTCGGAGGGGGCCACGGTTCAAGCGCCTCCATTATACCATGGGAGCGCGCAGAGTACAAGCGCCGGGCGCGGACCGGGCTCTCAGTGGGTGTCGATCAGCGTCACGGTGTAGCCTTCGGCCCGCAGCGCCTCCACCAGTCCACCCTCGCCCAGCAGGTGGGCCAGACCAACGGCAAAGAACACGGTGCGGCCGCTGTCCAGATAGCCCTTGGCCACCTCCACCATGTTGGCGTTGCGCTCCACCTCCATCTTCTGGTGGTACTCGTCATAGATAGCGCGCTCCTCCTCGTCCAGCGCGGCCCGCTCTTCCTCGTCCATGGCGGAAAGCCGTCGGATCAGCGCGTCCTCGTCCCCGGTGCACCAGGCCTCGTACAGCTCGTAGCTGCTGTTCAGATATTCGCCGCGGGGCGTAGTGATGATCTCCGCCAGCAGCATTTCCTGCACCGGGTCGGAGTAGCCGGTGAGCATGCCGATCTGAAACTCGCCGGATTCCACGTTCAGGATCTCCTTGTCGGCGTCCCGGGCCAGGCGCATCAGCCGGTTGTCCACGCCCTTTTCGGAGCTGAGCCAGCGCCCCTGGGACAGGTAGAACAGCTCCAGAGCGTTCTCCCAGAGCGTGGGCTTCATGGACTCGGCGGTCTCGGTGTAGTTGCCGCTGACCTTCAGATAGTCCAGCGCCAGCTTGTACACGTCGGAGTCCAGATGATTCTGGATGCTGCTGCCGTCGGTGTAGTAAAAGGACTCCAGGATCCTGCGCTGCAGCTCCGGGTCCTCTTCCAGACCCGCTTGAAAGCTCTCGGTGTCAAACTCCACCGCCAGCGCGTCGGAGGCGTCCAGCGCGTCGTAGATCACCTGGGGCAGCCAGGCGGTGCGCGCGTCGCCGATGTGGATGGTGCCCAGCAGATACAGGGTGTGGCCCTCGGCGTCGCTGACCTGATAGAATACGGGGCTGGGGCGCTGCTCCGGCTCCGGCTCCTCGATGGGCTCGTCCAGAAGCGCGAAAGCCGCGTCCTCGGTATAGAGCTTCAGGCCCATGTTCAGCGCCATGCTCAGCTCATAGGGGGCCCCGTCGATGGTGTGGATGCCGGTGTAGTCCAGATTCAGCGCCGTGGGCAGGCCCGTCACCTTTTCGACGGCCAGGAAGCCCGTCAGATTTTTCGTGAGATAGGCGCTGGCGTAATCGTCCAGGATCGTGGGCCGGGAGGGGAAGACGTCCCCCTGGACCCCGTCCTTTACGAACGCGCCGTAGTCCTCCGTCCCGGAGAAGCTGATGAGGCGGTAGGCGCCCACGTCCCGGCTCTCCGCGTCCTTCAGCTGGTCAAAGCCGGGGAAGTACAGCGCCACGGTATAGAGGAAATAGTCCTGCGCCTCCCGGGAGGACATGGGCTCCCGATCCTCGGAGCCGTCGGAATACGCGGTGCTCAGCGCGCCGCGGGAGAAGTCCTCCTCATAGCTGTAGGAGAAGACCGACTGATCGGAGAGCTCCAGACCGGAGACATTGAAGGTCCCGTGATACAGCGAGGTCCCGCTCTGATTCAGAAAGCTCTCATCCTGGCTGTAGTAAAGGAGGATGCCCGCCGCCTCGGAGTAATAGCGGAAGTTGAGATCGGCGCTGACGGAGCTGCACTCCGTCAGGAGCCTGCCTGCCCGCAACACCGCCATGGGGGCTTCGGGGTCGTCCAGGGACTCCCAGCCCCGGGCGCTCTCGGGGACCTCGCCGCGCAGATCCAGGTCCGGCGCGGAGCTGTAGGAAAGCTCATAGCGGGTGTGGACGGTGACGCCTCCGAAGAGATAGCGCAGCTCGTAGCTCGCTCCGGTGAGCACCCCCTCCCCGGTGACGGAGGCGGTGCCGGAAGCCTCCAGCAGCTCGGCATCCTCCGGCAAAGCCCAGCTCTCCCCGCCGGAGGGCGCCTCAAAGCGCAGGGAGTAGCCGCCCGCCGTCTCCTCGCCGGAGAGATCGCCGTAGAGCGCGGCGTCCAGCAGCAGCAGGGGCGGCCGGCTGTCCAGGAAGGCCGCCGCGTCCTGCTCGGAGCAGTACTTGGCGCCGTTCAGCTCCACGTATTCCAGGCCCTCCGCGTAGACCAGCCGCTGCTCCACCCGCGGGTGCGGGTCCAGCACCACCACGTCCTCCACGACGGCCAGCGGCGCGTCCCCGCCCAGGCCCTGGTAGCGCCCGGTGCGGGTGGTTTTTTCGGTGATCGTCACTTGGGCGCCGGGGGTCGCGGCGGCGTAGTCCGGCAGGATGAGCTCCTGGGTGATCCGGGTCTCGGTCCGCAGATTTTCCTGCCTGCCCAGATCCTCGGCCGCCGCCCGGTAGATCTCCCCGTAGTCCGGGGGCTCCGGCGTGGGCGCCGCTGTAGGCTCCGAGGTGGGCGCGGGGCTGACCGCGTTCTCCTGTCCGGCCTGCTGGCCGCAGCCGGCCAGCAGGCCCACGATCAGACAGAGGCACAGCAGCAGAGCCGGCAGACGCTTGTGTTGTTTCATCTCAAAATACCTCCCTTTGTCGGCGGTCAGGCCTGCGCGGCTTCCTCTCGGACGGCCGCGAGGAAGTTTCTGGCTCCGCCGAAGTTTTTCAGCAGATAGCGCTGCCCGCGGCAGCGGAACTTCAGATAGCTGTGCAGGATGAAGGCGCTGCCCTTCAGATCCCGGATCTCCTTCAGCTCGATCTCGTCGATCAGAGGACCGGGCTTTCCGTGGTACCAGGTCTCATAGATCCGCAGCGTGCCGCCCTTGACGCAGGCCAGGCCCATGCCGTAGCCGCCGGGGCCCTGGCACATGGCGATCACGCCTGCGTTCCGCTCGTCCACCAGCCCCTGCTCCCGGAGCATGGCGATAAAGTCTGTCTTGGCCATTGTTTGCATCCTCCCGTTTCTTTTTCGCAGGCCCCCGGAAGGGCTCTCGTCTGTATAACGGATGAGAGGGGCAAAAGGTTTCAGGCGAAGAAGAAAAAATAAAAAAAGTTTCCTGCGGGCGGTGAATGTGTGATTTTGTAGAATAGAGACAAAAGGGACGCGGCAGGGCTTGCAAATTTTTGTGGAGAAAGGTATAATGCTCTCAGAGCGGATCGCGGCCTAACAATTACTATGGAGGTTGATGTTCTATGAATATCGCAATCACCCGCACCACCCACCCGCGTCAGAAGCCCGAGATGAAGGGAATTCGTTTCGGCAGCTATTTTTCCGACCATATGTTCCTCATGAATTACACCGAGGGCAAGGGCTGGTACGATCCCCGCATCATGCCCTACGGCACCCTTGAGCTGGAACCCTCCGCCATGGTGTTCCACTATGCCCAGGAAATTTTTGAGGGTATGAAGGCCTATCGCACCGAGAAGGGCCATATTCAGCTCTTTCGTCCGATGGACAATATCAACCGCTTCAACAACTCCGGCGTCAAGCTCTGCATCCCCCACATCCCGGAGGAGGACTTCCTGCAGGCCCTGAAGACCCTGGTGGAAGTGGACCAGGATTGGGTCCCCGCGGAGCCTGATACCAGCCTCTATATTCGTCCCTTCGCCATCGCGCTGGATCCGCAGCTGGGCGTGCACGTGGCCAAGAACTACCTGTTCTGCATCATCACCTGCCCGGTGGGCGCCTATTATCCCGAAGGGCTGAACCCCGTCAAGATCGCGGTGGAGGCTCGGGAGGTCCGCGCGGTCCGCGGCGGCACCGGCTTCACCAAGTGCGGCGGCAACTACGCCGCCTCCCTGCACGCCAGCCATGAGGCCGGCAAGAAGGGCTTCAGCCAGGTCCTGTGGCTGGACGGCGTGGAGCAGAAGTACATCGAAGAAGTGGGCGCCATGAACGTCATGTTCAAGATCGGCGGCAAGATCATCACCCCGTCCCTGGAGAAGGGCACGGTCCTGCCCGGCGTCACCCGCCGCACCGCCATCGCCATCCTGCGTCACTGGGGCTATGAGGTGCAGGAGCGGGACCTCTCCATCGATGAGCTGATCGAAGCGGCCGACAACGGCACCCTGGAGGAAGCCTGGGGCACCGGCACCGCCGCCGTCATCTCCCCCATCGGCGAGATCTCCTTTGAGGACAAGGTCCATGTGATCGACAACTTCCAGATCGGTGAGCTGACCCAGAAGCTGTACGACACCATCACCGCCATCCAGTGGGGCAAGGCGGAGGACCCCTTCGGCTGGGTCGTCCCCGTCTGCTGATCCCCGTTTCAGACAACAAAAGACCTCCGGACTATTCCAAAGTCCGGAGGTCTTTTCTGCTTGGGTCAGTGTCTTGCGCCGGTCAGCTTCTGCTGCTGCCTGCGCCAGCGGAGCGCGTGGCGGAGCACCAGGAAAGCGTAGACCGCCAGGGCCGCGCACAGCAGATAAAAGGCGGGCATCAGCTTTGCCCGGTCCGCCTCGTTCCGTAGGCCGGAGGGAAGACCCGGCGCGTCCGGGGCCCCGGCGCTCTCCTGGGAGGGGAGCTGGGCCGCGGGCGTACCCTGCTCTGCCGCGCCCTGCTCCGGAGCGGTCTCGGCGCCGGGCAGCGGGGGAAGCTCGGGGATCAGACCGGACTGCGGGTTCTGCTGGGCCTCCTGCTCCCGCCGGGCCAGCTTCTCGTCCAGCTCCAGGGAGTAGTTCGCCAGATATTCCCCGATCTCCGCCATCCGGTTCTGATAGTCGCCCACGTTGCGGGTCATGACCACCACCACGATGGGCGTGGGGGTGTAGACGATGGCGGCGATGTGGTTGTTGTCGTTGCCGTTGCGCTCGGTGAAGGCGCCGTACTTCTGGGCCACCTGGTATTTCCCGGCCAGGCTCAGGTTCAGATAGCTGTCCGGCTGGGCGGCCAGCAGGCACTCCAGCACGTGGGGGAAGCGCTCCTCGCCGCCCTCACAGAGGGTGCGCATCACCTGGGTCATGAAGCGGGCGCTGTAATAGCTGTAGTCAAAGTAGTCCTGGGGGAAATAGTCCCGCTCCAGGTCGGTGTACTGGATGGTCTTGTCGCTGCACTTGCCCTGATAGGTGCCGCCCAGATAGTCCACCATGGCGTGGCCGCTGTCGTTGTTGGAATTGACCAGGGCGCTGGACTCCAGATACTGCAGGGTGTAGCCGTTCAGCTTGCTGTCCTGGCTGATCTCGCCCGCCGCCTCCTTCTCCGCCAGCAGCATGGACACGGGGACCTTGTACATGCTGGCCGAGTACATGAACTTGTCGGCGTTGTAGAACCAGCAGTCCCCGGTGGCGGTGTAGCAGAAGCCCACGGAGAACTCCGCCCCGTTGCGGTTGAGGTTATGGGCCTGGACGTACTCGTCCATCCACTGGTTCAGCGCTTCCTCGTCGATGATGCTCTCCTGCGCGCCGTCCTCCGGGGCCTCGGCCAGGGCGGGGGCGTTCAGCGCCGTCAGCAGGAGCAGCGCCAGCAGCAGGGGAAGAAGCCGTTGCAAAATAGCTTTCATAGCGGGTACCTCGTCGAATAGGGTGCGATCCCATCGGAATCCCCCGTATTATAGCAGATCCGGCCGCTTCTGCCAATAGGCTCTTTCGGAAGCTCAGTGATCCTCGGTCACGACGCCGTCCCGATAGGCGTCCAGCAGCAGGCGCAGGTCGTCGATGCGCTTTTGCAGGTCCCGGCCGGTGTCGGTCTCCAGGATCTTCTGCCGGTCCTCCATGCGCTCGAAGAGGTTGGTGGAGGAGGAGATGTCGTAATTCTCCCGGATGGCCCGGGTCCGGCCCACAAAGGGCTGGTGAGCCACGATGCGCAGGGAGCGGGAGTTGTAGATCAGGGTGTAGCCCGCGATGCCGGAGGTGGACTGATAGGCCTTGCAGAAGCCGCCGTCGATGACGATGAGCTTGCCGCCGCCCTTGATGGGGCTCTCGCCCTTCTTGGCCTTCACCGGCACATGGCCGTTGATGATGTGGCAGTGGGGCCCCTCCAGCCCAAACTCCCGCAGGATCTTGTCGCAGATCTCCGGGTCCTCGTAGAGGGTGTAGTAGGCGTTTTTCGGCTCGGTCCAGGCGCTCTCGTCGGCGATGAGCCGGCGCTCGAAGGTGGTCATCCGGTCCCGGCCGAAGATGGGGCTGTTGCGCCCGGCCCAGAGGAACCAGAGGAAGTCCATGCCCAGCATCCGCTCGGCGGTGCCCAGCTTGTAGTAGTAGGCCTGGCGGGCGGCCACGTCGCAGTAGTCCAGAAAGTCCTTGCCCCGGCGCTCCGTCCCGTCCAGCCGGAAGGCGAGAAAATCGCCCTTCTCGTCCATGGGGATGCAGCCGTGGAAGAGCAGGTTCCCGTTGTAGATCTTGTAGAGGCTGCCCTTGGAGTAGAGGAAGCGCACATGCCGCTGCAGCTTTTCGCTGTGCCGGAAGGACGCGGTCAGCTGGTCGATCACGGCCTCCTCCTCCGGCGTGAGGGCATAGGGATCGGCCGGGTCCACGGTGGGGAAGTCCGTGTCCTCCAGCGGATAGCGCACACCTCCGATGGTGATGCACTTGTTTTCGTAGTCGATCTTGTCCAGCAGCAGCCGGTCCTCCATGCCGTACTCCGGATGGCGCAGGATCTTCTGGCCCTCCAGCTTGAAGAGCATGACGGTGATGGCCTTGTGCATCCGGGCGGAGAGCAGCTGCTCCTTCTGGGTGACGCTGGCGGCGTCGTCCCCGGTGAGCTTCACGGCGAAGCGGGACACGTCGCAGTGCTTGTAGGCCTCGTTGGCAAAGACGGACAGGGGCCGCAGGGAGATGCCGTAGCCGGTCTCCACCACCTCCAGATTGTTGTAGTGGATGGAGTTGGCCAGCACCGTGGCCACCAGGGTGCGGCTGCCGGAGGCGGCGCCCATCCAGAGGATGTCGTGGTTGCCCCACTGGATGTCCACGCTGTGGTGCTTCAGCAGGGAGTCCATGATGATGTCCGCCCGGGGTCCCCGGTCAAAGATGTCGCCCACCAGATGCAGGTGGTCCACCGCGGCCCACTTGACGAGCTCGCACACGGCGGCGATCACGTCCGGCGCCAGGCCGATCTCGATGATGGTGGCGATGATGTTTTCAAAGTAGCCCTTCTTGTCCTGCGTCTCGCCGTGGGTGTAGAGCAGCTCCTCCAGGATATAGGCGAAATCCTCCGGCAGGGCCTTGCGGACCTTGGAGCGGGAGTAGCGCTCCGTCACCAGCCGGGCCAGGGCGATGAGCCGGTGGAGGGTGATGCGGTACCACTCGTCCAGATCCTGGATCTGGGGCTTGAGCTGCTCCAGCTTTTCCTTGGGGTAGTAGATGAGGGTGGCCAGCTGTTCCCGCTGGGCCTTGGGGATGCTGTCGGAAAAGAGCAGATCGATCCGTTCCCGCACCACGCCGGAGCAGGAGTTCAGAATGTGCAGAAAGGCCTCGTGCTCGCCATGGACGTCGGAGATGAAGTGCTCGCAGCCCTTGGGCAGATTGAGGATGGCCTGGAGATTGATGATCTCGGTGCCCGCCGCGCGCACCGTGGGGTACATGCGGGAGAGCAGGCTCAGATAGCGCAGTTCCTCGGGCGTGTAGCTTCGATGCTGATTCATGGGCAGTTCCTCCTGTATTGGGGATCAAATGGTACATAAACCACAGCTTTATTATACAGGTTTATCCCGGGGAATTCAACGGCAAAAACGGGACTTGCGGCGAAAAGGACGGCCTCAAAAGGCGGCCCGAAAAGGGAAAACAGGCGGGCAGCCGGCGCTTTCCCGGGAGTCGGCTGTCCGCTTGTTCAGAGAAGGGCAGGCGGAGCCTGCGCCGGGGCAGGGAATCCTTATGATTTCTTAAGATTCCGGCCCAGGCGCTTGCGTGCCGCCTGCGCTTGATGTATAATACCAAGCGTATCATGCGAGCATGAAAGAACATATTTTACTGCCATGAATCGGGTCGGAAAAATGGAAAAGAACCGGATCAAAAAAAGAGAAAAACGAAAGGATTTTGCGCGAAGCCTCTGCTTCCTGTCGCCCAGTCTGCTGGGCGTGGCGGTGTTTTTTGTGCTGCCCTTCTGCGTCGTGGTCTACTACTCCATGATCGACAACACGGTTTCCCGCAACTTCGTTTTTCTGGATAATTTCATCGCCCTGTTTCACAACACCTCCTTCCTGGAGGCCTCGAAAAACACCCTGCATTTCTCCGTGCTGGCCGTGCCGCTCTCGGTGGTGCTGTCTTTGGTCCTGGCCTTGATGCTGGAGTGCCGGATCCCGCTGAAATCCCATTTCCGCACCTTTTTCCTCAGCCCCATGATGGTGCCGGTGGCTTCGGTGGTGCTGATCTGGCAGGTGCTTTTCAACAACAAGGGCTCCGTGAACGATCTGATCGTCCTGCTGGGCGGCCAGCCTCACGACTGGCTGGTGTCCCAGTACGCGGTGTACGTGGTCGTGCTGCTCTTTTTGTGGAAAAACCTGGGCTACAACATGATCCTCTTTATGGCGGGCCTATCCAATATCCCCAGGGAGCTGCTGGAGGTGGCCGACGTGGAGGGCGCCAGCGAATGGTACAAGTTCTTCGCCATCAAGCTGCGCTATCTGTCGCCCACGGTGCTCTTCGTCACGATCCTGTCGCTGATCAACTCCTTCAAGATCTTCCGGGAGATTTATCTGCTGACGGAGGATTACCCGCCGGAGCTGTATATGCTGCAGCACTTTATGAACGGCACCTTCCGGTATATGGACTACCAGAAGCTGTCCGCCGCCGCCATCATTCTTGCGCTGGTCATGGTCGTGCTGATCCTTGTCCTCTTTGTCATTGAGAACTGGTTTGGAAAGGACGTGGAGGGATGAAAAAGAAGCATTACTTCGGCCGGACGACCATGTTCCTGCTGTGCCTGATCTTCGCGCTGCTGTTCCTGCTGCCCACGGTGCTGACCATCACCAACTCCTTCATGTCGGAGACGGAGCTGAAGGCCAACTACGGCGTCATCTTCTCAAACCTCAACGGCGGCTACGTGGCCGACAAGGTCAATCTGAAATTCATTCCCGAGAAGGTCAGCTTCTCCCAGTATGAGACGGGACTTCTGAAATCTCCGGAATACCTGCTGAAATACTGGAACAGCATCCTCCTGGTGGTGCCCATCGTGATCTTCCAGCTTGCCGTGGCCTCGGTGGCGGCCTACAGCTTCACCCGCTGGCGGGGGAAGGTCCGCAGCAGCATCTTTTTCTTCTACGTGATCCTGATGCTCATGCCCTACCAGGTCACCCTGGTGCCGAACTTTCTGGTCAGCAAATGGCTCGGCATTTACAACACCCGCTGGTCCATTATCCTGCCGGGCATTTTCGCCCCCTTCTCTGTCTTCCTGCTGACCAAGTTCATGCGGCGCATCCCCTATTCCCTGATCGAGTCCGCCAAGGTGGACGGGGCGGGGGAGTGGCAGATCTTCACCAAGATCTGCCTGCCCCAATGCCGCTCGGCGCTCTACTCCATCACCATCCTGGTCTTCATCGACTACTGGAACATGGTGGAGCAGCCCCTGATCCTTCTGGAGGATAAGGACGCGCGGCCGCTGAGCGTGTTCCTCTCCAACATCAACGCCGGAGAGATCGGCCTGGCCTTCGCCATGGCCACCCTGTATATGATCCCCTCGCTGCTGCTCTTCCTCCACGGGGAGGAATACCTGGTGGAGGGCATCGCCAACGCGGGCAGCGTAAAAGGATAGCCCGGATTCGTTTTTGGATCGCTGAAAAAACGGAGGATTATCAATATGGAAGAGAAAGGCAAGAGAAGAGATTGGGTCAAGAACGCCGCCATCATCCTGCTGGCGGGCCTTCTGGTGCTGACCTTTTTCTCCAATACGATCATGAACCGCAATCTGCCCGAGGTTGCGACCCAGAATATCATGAGCGGCAGCATCAACGCCCAGGTGCGCGGCAGCGGCACTGTTTCCGCCAACGGGACCCACGTGGTCAAGGCCGACCAGACCCGGGAGATCCGCGCGGTCATGGTGAAAAACGGCCAGACCGTGGAGGCGGGCGACGTGCTCTTCGTCCTGGGCAGCGGCGACAGTGCCGAGCTGCAGCAGGCCCAGGAGCAGCTCTACCAGCTGCAGCTGAACTATCAGCGCACCGCTTTGAGCGGCTCCAGCACGGACTTCTCGGCTGACGAGCGCCGCGTTGAATTGGCTTGGGAAGCGGTTGAGGAAGCTCAGCTGATTCTTGACGCCGTAATTGTCGAAGAAACCGACGGCTCTGAGAGAATGGCATTTCTGCGTGAACAAGTAGATAATTATACTGTTGAATGGAATAATGCAAAGCAGAAGTATGCAGATGACGAACTATATTTTGATGGACTGATTGCCGCAGCTGACACCGAAAAAACTATCGCGCGAGACGAAGTAATTCGTGCTGAAGGATGGGAAGCGGAGGAGCTTACTTCTGAACAGGAGCAGATGCTGAAAAACCCGGCAGATCGAATCCTGGAGCTTGCATCAGATCCTGAATCTGATCCGGCACTTCTTGAAAAATGGACGACGCTGAAGGAGAAAATTGACGCGCTGGACGATATTAACGCCAATAAGGCGGCAACTATGGATGAGGATCAATTTATTATCCAGCAAGCAGAAGACAGACTTGCGGAACTCCAGGCTGAAATAGATGAAGCAATAGCCGGGTCTGAAAAATATCGTGCTGCCAAGGATGCGTTCGATCAGGCCTATCTGAACTATCTTGACCTGCAGGCCGCGCTGGACGCGCGCAAGGATGCCGAGGCCAGGTCCAACGCCAACGTGGGCCTGGAGCTGCGGGAGCTGAACCGCCAGATCGAAGAGCAGAAAAAGAAGATCGAGGAGCTCTCCGGCGGCACGGAAAACCAGATCACCGCCAATGTCTCCGGCACCATTTTGTCCATTGAGTGCACCGCCGGCGACACCGTTGCCAAGGACGGCATCCTCTGCACCATCGAAGTGCCCGACATGGGCTATACCATGAGCTTCTCCGTGCCCAACGCCCAGGCCTCCCGCCTGCGCATCGGCGACACGGCCACCGTTTCCAACACCTACTGGGGCAGCCAGATCACCGCCACGCTGGAGAGCATCCGGGTAGACCCCAAGAACCCCCAGACCAACAAGCTCCTGACCTTTGACGTGTCCGGGGACGTGACCGCAGGCATGGATCTGACCATCTCCGTGGGCCAGCGCAGCGCGAACTACGACATGATCGTGCCCAAGAGCGCCCTGCACAACGACTCCACCGGCTACTACGTGTTCAAGGTGGAGTCCCGGAATTCCCCCCTGGGCAACCGCTATATCGCCAGGCGCGTCACCGTGGAGATCCTGGCGGAGGACGACAACAATGTTGCCATTGCCGGCGAGCTCTACTGGGGCGATTACGTGATCACCACCAGCAGCGCGCCCATCAAGAACGGCGATATGGTTCGCCTGGCTGACTGAGCCTGCCATGAAAAAAGCGACGAAGATCAAACGGATCGTTCTGCTGATCCTCTGCGGCTGCCTGCTGCTGGCCTCCGCGGCCTGCTTTCTCATAGAGGGAAAGCTCACCCGGCTGCTGCCCTCGCAGTTCGCGGCGGAGCGCTGGCAGGGCGAGGGGGAGACGGATTTCGCGCAGCTCACCTGCTTTCTGGCGGTGGACGAGCCGCTGAGCCTGAATGAGATCTATACCTTCCGCTATGCGATCCTGGACAAGCTCCACGAGGCCGGCTATGAGGCAGATACGGATACGCGCCTCTTCCGGGACGCCTGGTACGCCGCGGGCAAGCTGAGCGTCACCAGCGAGCTGGGGCGGGCCGAGGCCTATACCATGGCCGTGGGCGGGAACTTTTTCGAGTTCCATCCCCTCCGTCTTCTGGGCGGGAGTTATATCGCGGAGAGCGACCTGATGAAGGACCGGGTGCTTCTGGACGAGGATCTTGCCTGGCAGCTTTTCGGCGGCACGGACCTGCAGGGGATGCCGATCAAGATCAACGGCGTGCCCTTCGTGGTGGCGGGCGTGGTCCAGCGGGAGCAGGATTTTGCCAGCAGGCGCGCCTATACCTCCGGCATGCAGATGTTCATGTCCTACGAGGCCTACACCCGGCTGAAGGAGGACGCCGGCGCCGTGTGCTACGAGCTGGTGATGGCGGAGCCGGTGGAAGGCTTTGTCAGCGGCTTTGTGGAGGAAAAATTCCCCATCGGCCAGGGCGAGATCCTGGTCAACAGCGGCAGATTCTCCTTTGGACGGGTGCTGAGCCTGGTGGGAGACTTCGGCAGCCGCTCCATGCAGACCCACGGCGTCATCTATCCCTATTGGGAGAATGCCGCCCGCTGTGTGGAGGACTGGTGCGCACTGCTGCTCTTCCTGGGCCTGCTGTTCCTGGCCTTTCCCGCGATCCTGGGCGCGGTCCTGCTGTTCCGGCTGCTGAAGCGCGGCAAGAAGAAGCTGACGGAGGATCTGCTTCCCGGCGTGAAGGAGAAAGCGGAGGAAGCGGTCCGCAAGCAGCAGCGGAAACACTGGGAAAAGAAGCACAAGGACGAAAAATGAAGAAAAAAAGAGACAGCCGGGAGGCTGTCTCAGCTTGTCAAAAAAGTCCCTTATGGGGCTTTTTTGACTGCGCTTCCCCGCCGAGCATTTTGGCCGAACACAAAATGCTGTTTTCGAAAAGCCTTGGTTTTCAAGGCTTTTCGAGCGGCGGGCTATTGTACTCGAGGCG